>NZ_JBELDZ010000017.1:0-37739 GCF_042094015.1 Aurantibacter sp.
TAGAGCATCTGACTGTTAATCAGAGGGTCCTAAGTTCGAGTCTTAGAAGAGGAGCCAAATGGGAAAAGCCTTTACAGAAATGTAAGGGCTTTTATTTTTTGTATAACTAAATAAGTAAGGTCAAACTTCTCTTGTTTATCTATATTTGTATTCTAAAAAGATTTCTAAATGCTATACTTAGTCCCAACACCAATAGGAAATTTAGAAGATATAACACTTCGTGCTTTAAGAGTTTTAAAAGAAGTTGATGTTATTTTGGCTGAAGATACACGTACATCTGGAAAATTATTGAAGCATTTTGAGATTACAACACAAATGCAAAGTCACCATATGCATAACGAGCATAAAACAATAGATAATTTAATTAAGCGATTAAAATCTGGTGAGAAAATTGCAATAATTAGTGATGCAGGAACACCAGCAATTTCAGACCCAGGATTCTTATTAACTAGAGCTTGTGTAGAAAATAATATAGAGGTTAATTGTTTGCCTGGCGCAACTGCATTTGTGCCTGCATTAGTTAATAGTGGTCTACCAAACGATAAATTTATTTTTGAAGGTTTTTTGCCAGTAAAAAAAGGTAGACAAACACGCTTTAAATTATTAGCAGAAGAAACTAGGACTATTATTTTTTACGAAAGCCCGCATAAATTAATTAAAACATTAGGTCATTTTTGTGAGTATTTTGGAGAAGAAAGACAAGTGTCTGTTTCTAGAGAAATAACAAAAATGTATGAAGAAACTATTCGTGGAACCGCCAAAGAAGTTCTAGAATATTATACTAATAAACCACCAAAAGGAGAAATAGTTATTGTGGTGGCAGGTGTTTCTAAATAAGCGAAATTCATTTTAATCGTCACCTTAAAAAACAGGTAAAAAATAATTATCGAAGCTCAGAGTAATTTCTTACTTTTTATCTCGTTATAATAATAGTATATTTACAATTATTTATCATTTTAATCGTCTTCTAAAACTTAGTTTTAGAATCTACATATATAAATCACACACATGGCTTGTCAAAGTTGTTCAACAAAAGATGGTCAACCTAAAGGTTGTAAAAGTAACGGAACTTGCGGTACGGATAGTTGTAATAAACTAACTGTTTTCGATTGGTTATCTAATATGTCACTACCAAGCAACGAAAAACCGTTTGATTGGGTTGAGGTTCGTTTTAAAAACGGACGTAAAGAGTTTTATAAAAACACAGAAAATTTATCGTTAAGTATTGGAGATGTTGTCGCAACACAAGCACAATCTGGTCATGATATTGGAATGGTTACTCTTTCGGGTGAATTAGTTCGCGTTCAAATGAAACGTAAAAAAGTCAATCCAAATAGAACTGAAGAAATTAAAAAAGTATATAGAAAAGCTTCACAAAAGGATATAGATATTTGGTCTACAGCTCGAGATAGAGAAGAGCCTATGAAGGTAAAAGCGCGCCAGTTTGCTATAGACTTAAAGCTTAAAATGAAAATCTCAGATATTGAGTTTCAGGGAGATGCAAGTAAGGCAACATTCTATTACACAGCTGAAGAACGCGTAGATTTTAGAGAGTTAATAAAACTGTTTGCTAAAGAATTCCGAACAAGAATAGAAATGAAACAAGTTGGTTTTCGTCAAGAAGCTTCTCGTTTAGGAGGAATTGGTTCTTGTGGACGCGAATTATGCTGCTCTACATGGCTAACAGATTTTAGATCAGTAAGCACAAGTGCTGCAAGATATCAGCAATTATCACTTAATCCACAAAAATTAGCTGGACAATGTGGTAAATTAAAGTGTTGTTTAAATTATGAATTAGACTCATATTTAGATGCGTTAAGAGGATTACCAAAACCAGAGACGAAACTATATACAGAAAAAGGAACAGCTGTTTGTCAGAAAACGGATATTTTTAAAGGTCATCTTTGGTATGCTTATGAAGGTGAATGGATGAATTGGCACTTAATAACAAAAGAACAGGCAAACGAAATTATTACTTTAAATCGTAAAAAAGAAAAAGTAGCTAATTTAGAAGATTATGCAGCGACATTAATAGTTGAAGCTAAAGTAGAATTTGAAAACGTAGTAGGGCAAGATAGTTTAACACGTTTTGACCAACCTAAATCTAAAAACAAGAATAATCGTAATAAAAAACGACCGAACAATCGTAATAAAAAACAATCTGATAATCGTACAGATGCGCCTACAAGACCAGAACGTAAGCCTAGGCCAAAACAGGCTCAGAGTTCGAATGGTAAAAATACAGATGTTATAACGGATAGATCAAAAAATAACAGACCTAATAAACGCAGAAAACCTCAAGCGAAACAGAGTCCAGATAAAAATACTAATAACTCAACATCAAGCAATGATAAAAAAGAATAATTTTTATCTGTTTTTATTAATACTTTTTTGCTTTTCATGCGATAGTCAAGCAGTTTTTGACGAGTATAAAAGTTTTTCTAACGCTTGGAATAAAGATGAAATAGTAAGTTTTAATGTTAATCCAAACGATAGTATTAATCCATATAATCTATTTGTTAATGTTAGAAATACAAATGCTTATAAGTACAAGAATTTGTTTTTAATTGTTGAAATGGATTTCCCAAATGGTAAAGTAGTTACAGATACATTGGAGTATAATATGGCAGACAAAACAGGTGCTTTATTAGGCGAAGGAATTTCTACTACAAAAACCAGTAAGTTATGGTATAAGGAAGCGGTTAAGTTTCTTGAGCATGGCGATTACAAGGTTAAAATACAGCATGCTATGCGTAAAAATGGCGAAGTAAATGGTGTTGTAAACTTAGAAGGTATTACAGATATAGGGTTCAGAATTGAGAAAATAATTAAATAATATTGTTTCTATAAGGGATTATTAAAGTCTTAAAAAGAAAAAATATTAATAGAAAGAACAAGCACATGGCAACAGCAAAAAAACAAGAAACATCAGATTACGATAAATTTGTCCGTTGGTTTTGGATGCTTTTTTTAGGTGGTATTTTAGCAGTAGTTTTAATATTTTTCTTAGCGTCTAAAGGAAAATTAGGAGAATTACCAGATCATAGGCAGTTGGAGAACCCTAATACAAATTTAGCGTCAGAAATTATTTCTTCAGATGGAAAAACGTTAGCAAAATTCTATTTTAAAGACAACAGAACAAGAGTGTCATTTGAGGAATTACCAAAACATTTAATAGATGCTTTAGTTGCAACTGAAGATGTTAGGTTTTACGAGCATTCAGGAATAGATGCACGTGGAACATTAAGAGCATTTCTTACTTTAGGAAGAGGTGGAGGAGCAAGTACGATATCTCAACAATTAGCTAAGCAATTATTTACAAAACAAGTTTCAGGTAATAAGTTGGGTAGAGTTTTTCAGAAAATTAAGGAATGGGTTATAGCCGTTCGTTTGGAAAGACAATACACCAAAGAGGAGATTATTACACAATATTTTAATATTTATGATTTTGGTAATTTTGGAGATGGTATACGTTCGGCTTCAAGAATTTATTTTGGTAAAGAACCTAAAGATTTAGATGTTAAAGAATCTGCTATGTTGGTTGGAATGTTTAAAAACTCATCGTTATATAATCCAAGACCAAGTAGAAACCCAATTGGTACTAGAAATCGTAGAAATACTGTTTTAAGTCAAATGGTTAAATATGATGTTTTAAGCGAAAAAGTAAAGGATTCAATTTCTAAAAGAGAATTAGATTTAAAATATACACCTGAGTCTCATAGAGACGGAACTGCTACTTATTTTAGAGCTTATTTAAAAGAATATATGAAAGATTGGATTGATAAAAATCCAAAACCTGATGGAACAAAATTCAACCTGTACAATGGTGGTTTAAAAATTTACACAACAATAGATTCAAGGATGCAAGCTTATGCAGAAAATGCTGTAAGTACTCATCTAAAAGCTTTACAGAAAGAATTTTTTGTTCAAAACACACCTAAAAGAAATCCTACAGCACCATTTTTAGATTTAGATAAACAGGAAATTAAAGATCTAATGAACCGTTCTATCAAACAATCAGAACGTTGGCGTAAAATGAAATACGATTTAAAAAAGCCAGAAAAAGAAATTTATGCCTCATTCGAGAAACCAACACCTATGAGTATTTTTACATGGGATAGAGGCGAAGTAGATACAATTATGAAGCCAATGGATTCAATGCGTTATTATAAGCATTTTTTACGTGCTGGAATGATGAGTATGAACCCACAATCGGGACACGTAAAAGCTTGGGTTGGAGGATTTAATTATCGTCATTTTCAATATGATATGGTTAAACAAGGTAAACGACAGGTAGGTTCTACATTTAAGCCTTTTGTGTATGCCACGGCAATAGATCAATTGCACATGTCTCCTTGCGAAAAATTACCACGTTCTCAAATTACAATAGAAGCTGGTAAAATGGGTAATACGTTAGCATGGACACCAAAAAACAGTGATGGGAAATATGGTGGAGAATTAACACTTAAAGATGCTTTAGCTAATTCTGTTAATACCATAACAGCACGTTTAATGGATAAAGTTGGTCCAGCACAAGTAAGTGATTTAGCTAAAAAATTAGGAGTAACATCAAATATTCCTCCAGTACCATCAATAGCTCTAGGAACTCCAGATATAAGTGTTTACGAAATGGTTGGTGCTTATAGTACTTTTGCCAACAAAGGGGTTTATATAGAACCTATAATGGTTACTGTTATTGCTGATAAAAACGATACGGTTTTAGAACAGTTTTTACCAAAAACTAAAGATGTTTTAAGTGAGGAAACAGCTTATGTAACGGTTAAGTTAATGGAAGGTGTAACTAATTCTGGCTCTGGAAGACGCTTAAGAACAAAAGGCGCAGAAAAATGGAATTCTGTATATAAAGAGGTTATTACTGGTTATCCTTACGAGTTTACAAATGATATAGCAGGAAAAACAGGGACCACGCAAAACCAAAGTGATGGTTGGTTTATGGGAATGGTTCCAAACCTTGTAACTGGTGTTTGGGTTGGAGGAGAAGATAGAGCAACGCATTTTAAAAGTATAACTTATGGTCAAGGCGCAACTATGGCATTACCAATTTGGGGAATGTATATGAAAGATTGTTATGCCGACAAAGATTTAGAAATTTCTGATGCTAAATTTGACGAACCTAAAGATTTATCTATAGAAGTAGATTGTGATAAGTATGAAGAAACATCAAAAGAAGAGGTAGAAACTGACTCTTCAATAGATGGTTTAGAGTTATAATTAGAAATTTACAGTTAAAATATACAAATAAAAAAACACTATATGATTTCAAAAAAAGTAAATAATGTTCAAGATGCCTTAAGTGGTGTTAGTAACGATATGACTTTTATGCTTGGTGGATTTGGATTATGCGGTATTCCAGAAAATGCTATAGCAGAATTGGTTAAAAAGAATGTAAACGGATTGACTTGTATATCTAATAATGCAGGTGTAGACGATTTTGGTTTGGGACTTTTATTACACGGAAAACAAATTAAGAAAATGGTATCTTCTTATGTTGGAGAAAATGATGAGTTTGAACGTCAAATGTTATCTGGCGAATTAGATGTCGAGCTTATTCCTCAAGGAACTTTAGCTGAACGTTGTAGAGCTTCACAAGCTGGATTTCCTGCAATTTATACACCAGCAGGTTATGGTACTGAAGTAGCTGAAGGAAAAGAAACTAGAGAATTTGATGGTAAAATGTATGTTTTAGAACATGCTTTTAAAGCCGATTTCTCTTTTGTTAAAGCTTGGAAAGGTGATGCAGCAGGAAATTTAATATTTAAAGGAACTTCAAGAAATTTTAATCCTGTTATGTGTGGTGCAGCTAAAATAACAGTTGCTGAGGTAGAAGAATTAGTTCCTGTTGGTGAATTAGATCCAAATCAAATCCATATACCAGGGATTTTTGTACAGCGTATTTTTCAAGGTGAGACTTACGAGAAACGCATTGAACAAAGAACAGTTAGACAGACGTCTTAATTAACAAATTAAATTATGTTAGACAAAATAGGAATAGCAAAACGTATAGCACAAGAAGTACAAGATGGATACTATGTTAATTTAGGAATTGGAATTCCAACTTTAGTAGCTAATTACGTAAGAGAAGATATAGAAGTAGAATTTCAAAGTGAAAATGGTGTACTTGGAATGGGACCGTTTCCTTTTGATGGCGAAGAAGACGCAGATATTATTAACGCAGGAAAACAAACGATTACTACCTTACCTGGCGCAAGTTTCTTTGATTCAGCAACAAGTTTCTCTATGATACGTGGACAACACGTAGATTTAACTATTTTAGGAGCTATGGAGGTTTCAGAAAATGGAGATATAGCCAATTGGAAAATTCCTGGAAAAATGGTTAAAGGTATGGGCGGAGCAATGGATTTAGTAGCTTCGGCTGAAAATATTATTGTTGCAATGATGCACACAAATAGAGCTGGTGCTTCTAAATTATTAAAAAGATGTAGTTTACCTTTAACTGGTGTTAATTGTGTGAAAAAGGTAGTAACAAATCTTGCAGTATTAGAAGTTACAGAGAATGGTTTTAAGCTATTAGAAAGAGCTCCTGGAGTTTCAGTTGAAGATATTCAAAATGCTACAGAAGGCGAATTAATTATTGATGGTGAAATTCCAGAAATGAAAATTTAATTATTTTTCACATACTTATTAAAAAAGACTACTGATTATTAGTGGTCTTTTTTATTATTGTTAAATACCTTTTGGAATAGCATTAATAAGTGCTTTAGTGTAAGGTTTTTTTGGATTTTTATATATAGTATCGGCATCTCCTAGTTCTTCTATGTTGCCTTTATTCATAACAAGAAGCTGATCACTCATGTATTTAACAACTGCTAAATCATGTGAGATAAAAATGTATGTAAATCCAAATTTTTCTTTTAATTCATTTAATAAATTAAGAACCTGAGCTTGAACCGAAATATCTAAAGCAGAAACAGATTCATCACAAACAATAAGTTTTGGTTGTAAAGCAATAGTTCTTGCAATTCCAATGCGTTGGCGTTGTCCACCAGAAAATTCGTGTGGATATCTATTAAAAGCAGTTTCATCTAAACCTACACGTTCTAATAGTTCTAGTGTTTTTAATTTGCATTCAGTTTTAGTTGCATACAGTTTATGGACTAACATTGGTTCCATAATTGTTTCTCCAACAGATCTACGCGGGTTTAAAGACGAATACGGATCTTGAAATATAATCTGAATTTCCTTTCTAAAACTTACCATTTCTGAAGTAGATAATTTAGTAATATCGATACCTTTATATAATATTTGTCCAGCTGTTGCTTTATCTAGATTTAGAATAGCATTTCCAAGTGTGCTTTTTCCACAACCAGATTCACCAACTAAACCTAAAGTTTCTCCTTCATAGACATTAAAACTTACGTTATTTACAGCTTTAAAACTTTCTGTTCTACCAAACAATCCAGTTTTAGACAAGAATTCTTTTTCTACATTTTTAACTTGTAATAAAGGTTGATTTCCGTATAATTTTTCGTGATGAATTTTTCTATCTAAAGATGTATATTCTTTAGATGTTTCATCTTCGTTTAAAATTGAACTAACAGTTGGTAAACGTTTTAATCTAATATCTAAACTTGGTCTTGAAGCTATTAAAGCTTTTGTGTATTTATGTTCTGGTGTGTTAAAAATAGCTTCTGCAGAATTTTGCTCTACAATTTCACCTTTATACATAACTAAAACCCGATCTGCAATTTGAGAAATTAAAGATAAATCATGAGTAATAAATAGAACACTCATTTTGGTTTGCTGTTGTAGTTCTTTAAGTAACAAAATTATTTCTTCTTGTACTGTAACATCTAAAGCTGTTGTTGGCTCGTCTGCAATTAATAAATCTGGTTTACAAGAAATTGCCATTGCAATCATAACACGTTGCTTTTGTCCGCCAGAAATTTCGTGCGGATAAGCTTTATAAACTCGTTCAGGATTAGGTAGCTTAACTTGTTCTAGTAACTGTAAAACTTCTGCTTTTAATTCTGATTTAGATAAGTTTGTGTGTTGTTGTAAAATCTCTTCAACTTGTTTCCCACAACGCATACTTGGATTTAAAGAACTCATTGGTTCTTGAAAAATCATTGCTATATTGTTTCCTCTAAGAGATTGAAATACTTTAGGGCTTATGCGTGTAATATTTTCTTTATTAAAATAAATATCACCAGAAGTAATGCTGGCTAATTTATTAGGAAGTAATCCCATTAAAGCTAAAGAAGAAACTGATTTTCCTGAACCAGATTCACCTACAATACCTAAAATTTCATTTTTATTTAAATGATAAGAAATACCTTTAATCACTTCTTTTTTTCCAAAGGAAATATATAAATCTTTAACCTGTATAATATGCTTATTCAAAATTACTTTTTATGCTAATTTAAAACAAAGAACAGAACGATTATGTGTCCGAGTTAGATTTGATAAAATGTTAAAATTTAATCATAAAAATTATTACATATTTAATAATTTGGTTTGTATATTAAATTATTTATACATTTATACCGAACAAAAAATCAACCAAACCATTTTATCTTATGAAAAAACTAATTATCCTATCGTTTTTAGCAATTCTATGTTCTGGAATTTTATTTGCACAAGAAAGAAATTGTGCTTCAATGGAAAATTTAGAGTATAGAAAGAGTATTGATTCTAGCTTGGAACAAAAAATGTTGCAAATTGAAGAGTTTACGTCACAAAAAATGGCGCAAATGAACCAATCATCTCAAAAAATATCAGGTGATATTATTACAATTCCTGTTGTAGTACACGTTTTATATAGGAATAGTACAGAGAATATAAGTGAAGCACAAATTCAATCTCAGTTAGACGTACTAAATGAGGATTTTAGACGTACAAATGTAGATGCAGATAATACTTGGTCTCAAGCAGCGGATACACAAATCGAATTTTGTCTTTCTAAAGTAGATCCAAATGGTAATGCAACTTCAGGAATTACTAGAAAATCTACAACTCGAAGAGATTGGGGTACTAGTGATGATATGAAACGTTCTACTAGTGGAGGAATAAATCCTTGGAACACAAGTGAATATTTAAATATGTGGATTGTTCCACAAATGTTAAACGCTCAAGGTGGAACTATTTTAGGTTATGCACAATTTCCTGGTGGTGCAGCTGCTACAGATGGTTGTGTAATGTCTTATAATTACTTTGGGAGAACAGGTGCTGTTTCTGCACCTTTTGATGGTGGTAGAACAACAACACATGAAATAGGTCACTTTTTAAACTTACGTCATATTTGGGGAGATTCAAACTGTGGAAACGATTTTGTTAGCGATACTCCAACGCATCAAACATCAAATGGAGGTTGTCCAACAGGAAGAACATCTTGTGGGTCTTTAGATATGTATCAAAATTATATGGATTACACAAACGACTCTTGTATGAATTTATTTACAACAGGTCAAAAAAATAGAATGCGTTCTGTTTTAGCTTCTGGTGGAGCAAGAAGAAGTTTGGCTTTATCAGATAAATGTGGAGCTGTTGTTACTCAACCAACTTGTTCGGATGGTATTCAAAACGGAACAGAAACTGGAGTTGATTGTGGTGGTTCATGTTCGCCTTGTCAAACAGGAAATCAATATTGCTCTTCTCAAGGAAATAGTGTTAATGATGAATATATTAGCAATGTAAAATTAGGAAGTATTAACAATAATTCTGGTGCTTTAACGTATTCGAATTTCACAAATATATCCACAGATTTAAATAAAGGTGATAGTTATACATTATCAGTTACTCCAACGTGGACAGGAACTAAATATGATGAAGGAATTTCAGCTTGGATTGATTTTAATCAAGATGGTGATTTCACAGATTCAGGAGAACAAATTTTTTCTAACGCAGCATCTCAAACTAGTCCTGTAACAGGAACTATTTCCATACCTAGTTCAGCTTTGACAGGAGAAACAAGATTACGAATTTCGATGAAATATAATGGAACACCAACATCTTGTGAAGTCTTTGATTATGGAGAAGTTGAAGATTATACAGTAAATGTTGGCTCTGGAGGAACTACAGATCCAGATCCTACAACATGTACAGCTTCTGTGTCATCTTTTCCTTATTCTGAAAGTTTTGAAAGTGGTTTAGGCGCATGGTCTCAATCTACAAATGACAACATTGATTGGACAAGAACAAATGCAGCAACACCTTCTAGTTCTACTGGACCAACAAATGCCTCTCAAGGTTCTAACTATTTATTTGTTGAAGCTTCTGTACAAGGAACAGGATATCCAAATGCTCAAGCTGTATTAATTTCTCCATGTTTTAATTTAGCTTCTGTTTCAAATGGAAACTTTACATTTAAGTATCATATGTATGGTGATGCAGATATGGGAACTTTTTCTGTAGATGTTACTACTAATGGAACAACTTGGATATCACTTTGGAGTCAAACTGGAAACAAAGGAAACAACTGGTTAGATGCAAGTATAAATCTATCAGATTACGATGGACAAACAATTAAGCTTCGTTTTAACAGAACAACAGGTAGTACTTGGAAGGCAGATATTGCTATTGATGCCTTAAGTTTAACATCAGGAACTATATTTGCAGATAAATGTGCTGGTGTAAGTGCTTACGTAAGTACAACAAGTTATAGTACTGGAGATCGTGTCACTTTTCAAGGCGATTTATATGAAAGAACAGCAACTGGATGGATAAATCTTGGAGCTTGTGGAACTGCTAGAATTGAAACTTCTGGCTCTGTAAATAGTTTACAAGCATTAGAACTGTCTGTTTATCCAAATCCATTAAAAGGGAATATTTTATATATAAAATCTAATACTTTAAACATTGATTTTGTTATAGTTAATATGCTTGGTCAGCAAGTTGCTAAAGGTAATACTACTAATAAAAGTTTAGAAGTTAAAGACTTAGAATCTGGAATGTACTTAATTCAGTTTCATGTAAATAATACTATTGAAACTAGAAAGTTTATTAAACAATAACCACAACAATCAATTAACCAATATAAAAAGACCTCGATAATTCGAGGTCTTTTTTCTTTTGAACAAATTTTAATCATAATTAAACGTGAAGAATTTCATCATCCTGTAATATCAAATCACCTCGTAACCTCAAGAAAATTTGAGCAACTGCAATAGTATCTTTTTCGCAATAGGTGATAATTCGATCTATATCTTTTTCTTTATAATAAACATTACAAACCTCACTGCCATCAATATCATCTTTTGGCGAAGGAATACCAAGTACGTTTGTTAGAAGCTTAAGAGAAGTATAGGTTTTATAATCTCCAAATTTCCATAATTCTAAGGTGTCTAAATGTGGTACTTCCCAAGGTTTTTTTCCAAATAAATTTAACTTATATGGCAATTCTATATTATGAATAATCATACGTCTTGCTATGAAAGGAAAATCGAATTCCTTACCATTATGAGCACACAAAAGATGTTTAGTACTATTAAAATGAGATAATAAAAGTGATTTAAAGTCTTTTAATATTTTTGTTTCTGTACCAAAAAAAGAAGTTGTTCTAAATTTTCGCAAATCGCCTTGAATTGTAAAGTAACCAACGGATATACAAACTATTTTACCAAATTCTGCCCAAATTCCTGCACGATCGTAAAACTCTTCAGCAGTAAATTCTTCTTTACGTTGGTATCGTGTTTTAGCTTCCCAAAGCTCTTTCTTAGCATCAGTCAATTCATTATAGAATTCTGTTTCTGGAACAGTTTCTATATCTAAAAACAAAATATGTTCTAAGTTGAGTTTGGTTATCATATTTTTAATGTTTTTAAAGAATTTTTATTGTTCCATCATTTTATAAGCTTCTTCAATATATAAGCCAATATCATCTGTAAAAACTCCTACGCCTTGATCTGGAGATTTTTGATGTCCTAAACGTACAATAATTACATTATCTGTTGGTTCTACAATAACATATTGTCCTAAATGTCCACGCATCATAAAAAAGCTCTTATCACCTCTTTTTTGAAGCCACCAACCATAACCATATTGCGGACTAGAAGGAAACTTAGGGACTATAGATTTAGCAACAAATGCAGAATCTAAAATTTGTTTACCATTCCATTTTCCGTAATCTTTATATAACTTCCCAAAACGTGCAAAGTCTTTTGCATTACTAGCAATACAGCAGTAGGCTTTTACCAAATCATGAGACTCGCTATCTACTTGCCAAAGTGTTTCGTTTTCACTTCCTAAAGGCTTCCAAAAGCTTTCTTCAAAGTATTTATATAGTTTTTTACCCGTTGCTTTTTCTATTACCATTGCTAGCATTTGTGTATCTCCACTAGCATATTTAAAAGTTTGTCCTGGCTCATTAACTACCTTTAAGCCATTCATTACTTTAGCTAAATCATCGTCAAAATAAGCTCTAGTTGTTATAGATAATGGTGAATAATATTTTTCATCCCAATTAGTACCAGAACTCATTGTAGATAAATCTCCAACAGTCATATTTGCTGCTTTACTATCACAAAATGTCGGAAGGAAATCACAAACTGGTTGATCTAAGTTTTTTATGTAACCCTCCATAACAGCTTTTCCTAATAACCCAGACACATAGCTTTTTGCCATACTAAAGGAGTTTGATTTGCTTTTTGGTCCAAAACCATCGTAATATTCTTCAAACCAAACACTATCATTTTTAATAATTACGTAAGCAATTGTTCCCCAATCTTTGTTTGCTTTAGCTAAACGGTCTGTTGGTTGTACTGAATTATAGTTATTATGATTTTTCCAAGGTTGAGGTTTATCAATGTTTATGATTTGATTATCAAACTCTTTATAATCTTCTAAATATGCTGTAGTGTAACCATTCATATAAATGGTTCTAACCGCTTTTATTAAATAATCTGTATCAGTAATGTAAAGCGTAACAACTAATAGGCTGATTACTACTAATAATAATTTAATTATTTTTTTTATGAATTTCATGCAATAGAATTAGTAACCTAAATATAGGGATTTTTAAAAGTTATTGATATAATTTTTTATTAAAAGTAACCAGAAGTAAGTGAGTCGCTACTAAAACAACGATTGTTGTTTATAAGGATTCTCATGTTCTAATAACCATTTTTTACGATGTAATCCGCTAGCATAACCTGTTAAACTTCCATCTGTTCCAATAACACGATGACATGGAATTATAACAGGAATTGGGTTTTTACTATTTGCATTTGCCACAGCTCTTATAGCTTTAACATTTCCTATTTTTTTTGATAAATCTAAATAAGAACAGGTTTTGTTATATGGAATTTTAGATAAACCATTCCAAACCATTTTTTGAAAATCTGTACCTTGAGGATTTAATTTTAAACTAAATTCGGTACGTTCTCCATTAAAATATTCGTTAAGTTGATAAACACAATCTTCTAAACATTCCGGAATAACATCTGTTGTTTTTTCTTCTGAATTTAATATAGAAACAAATTGAATACCATTTATATCCCCACAAATCCTAGTAAATCCTAAAGGTGAAGAGATAATGCATTCTTCCATTATGATGATGTTTTTTCTGAGTCTAAAAGACCCAATTTTTTAGCACGAGATTCCCAACTTTTTCTAGCTAATAATTGTAAGTCAGAAATGCTATCGCTTTCGTCCATAATTTCTAAACCTAGAAGTGTTTCTATAACATCTTCCATAGTAACTATACCACTTACACTTCCATACTCGTCTACAACCAAAGCCATATGGTTTCTGGTTTGAATTAATTCTTCAAATAATGTAGGAATAGGTTTATTGCGCTCAACAATTATAATATGTCGCTTTAATTCTATTAATTTTTTAGAACCATTGCCAAGCGCCATTTCTTTAAAAATTTCGTCTTTAAGAACCAAACCTTTTATATTGTCTGGACTATTACTGTAAATAGGTATTCTAGAAAAACGAAGATTCATATTCTTATTAAAAAACTCTTCTACAGTTGCATTTTCGTCTTCAGATTTTAAAACCGTTCTTGGTGTCATAACATCTTTTGCAAAGACATCTTTAAATGTTAAAAGATTTTTAATGATTTTACTTTCGTTTTTTTGAAAAACACCTTCTTCTTCAGCCATATCTGCCATAACCAAAAAGCCTTCTCTACTTAAAACGCTTCCATGACCTTTTCCACCAATAAGTTTTGTAGTTAATTGTAAAACCCATAAAATACCTGTCCATTTTAAAGGAAATATTAAAACGGTTAATGCTTTAGAGGTAAAATTGGCTAAACCTTTCCAATAGGTTGCTCCAATAGTTTTTGGGATTATTTCTGATGCAATTAAGATTAAAAGTGTCATTATTGCTGAGACAACTCCAACAGTATTTATACCAAAAAATTCTATTTTATAAGGTAAATCTTCTGCTGCAATACCAACCATCATAGCACCTAAGGTGTGTGCAATAGTATTTAGTGTAAGAATTGCAATTAGAGGTTTGTCTACATCTTCTTTTAAAGCCTCTAAAGTAGTAGCATAAGCTTTACCTTCTTGTTTTTTTACTTTAAGAAATGTTGGTGTTATACTTAAAAGCACTGCTTCTAAAATAGAACATAAAAATGAAAAAAATATAGATACGGTTGCCCAAAGTAAGAGTGCAGTCATTTTATTGTTTAGTTTTTTACTAAAATATAAAATTGAAATGAATTGGTTGTGGTAAATACGAAATGTTTGTTTTATTCTTACTCAATACACAATAAGTTTGAAATTTGCGGTAGCGAAGTGAGCTGTATGTACGATTTCTCGTTAAGGCTGGAAATGATTTAGAATTTTAAATTGTATTTAGTCATATCGACTAATGTAGACATCTCATTAGATTCTGCTTTTTAGCAGAATGACAAATAGAGATAAATTGCTATATTCTAAACGAAAAGTTGGTTCAACTTGTTTTGTTAAGATGACTAAAATATGAATTGAACTCGAATTTTATAACCCCATTTTATCAAGATTATCATTTGAATTATTTGTAATATTATTACAGTTAATATCGTGTTAGGAATAATATAATATGGCATTAAATATTTTAAAGGTTATAAGGCCTATGACACAAAAGGTTTTCAGCCTTTGTTAAAAACTTGTTGAAAAGCTCTTTCGAAAAATAAAGGCTTTATTGTACTTTTCTTTAATTTGCACCTAAGTGCGATGCTATTGAAGTTTCGGTAGTTGCCCCCAAAAAAAAACTATAAGAGTGCAATCTTATAGTCTTTTGGATTAATTAAAATATAGAGGAAATGGATAGCATTTACTTAATTTTAATTATTATTATCTTACGTGAAACACGTAAGAAGTAATTTTCAGGCTTGCTAATTAAAAGATTAGTGAGCCTTTTTTTTGTATTGATAACTGGTACAAATATAATTTTTTTTTAATAACTGAACCATTTAACTTTGAATTATTTTAACCACATCTTTAGCAAAATAACTTGCAATAACATCTGCGCCAGCACGTTTTATGGCTGTAATTTGTTCCATCATAACCGCATCATGATCTAACCAACCTTTTTCTGCGGCTGCTTTTAACATAGAATACTCACCAGAAACTTGATAAACTGCTACAGGAACATCTACCGCATTTTTAATATCTCTAACAATATCTAAGTAGCATAAACCTGGCTTAACCATAACAATATCTGCACCTTCATCTATATCCATTTCGGTTTCTCTAATGGCTTCAAAACGATTAGCATAATCCATTTGATAGGTTTTTTTATCCTTTGGAATTTCTTGCATATCTACAGGAGCAGAATCTAATGCGTCTCTAAATGGTCCGTAAAAAGCCGAAGCATATTTAGCCGAATAACTCATAATTCCTGTGTCTGTAAAACCGTCGTCTTCCAAAGCTTCTCGAATGGTTAAAATTCGGCCATCCATCATATCGCTTGGTGCTACAAAATTTGCGCCTGCTTGTGCGTGAGAAATACTCATTTCTGCTAAAAACTCGTTTGTAGCATCGTTTACTACTTTTCCGTTTTCTATAATTCCGTCGTGGCCAAATTCAGAATATGGATCTAAAGCCACATCTGTCATTACCAACATATCTGGACATACGTTTTTTACTGTTTTAATGGCACGTTGCATTAAACCATCTGGATTTATAGCTTCTTTTCCAGCGTTATCTTTTAAATTGTCTGAGACTTTTACAAACAATAAAACTGATTTTAATCCAAGAGCCCACAGTTCTTTTATTTCGTTTTCTAATAAATCTAAACTGTATCTAAAATAGTTAGGCATAGAAGCTATTTCTTCTTTTACACCTTTTCCTTCTACTATAAAAAGCGGTACTAAAAAGTCTGAAGGAGCAATTATAGTTTCGCGAACTAAACTTCTAACAGCTTCGTTGGTTCTTAATCTTCTATTTCTTCTTAATGGATACATATTTAAAGTCTTCGGTTGTTATTTTGTTATTCAGCAAAACCTAAGTAATACCAAACATTGTCTTCTTTTACAAATTTAGAGTTTTCATGGATAACATCTTGAACTCCATCTTCAGAAAAATAGGCATTAAATTTCACGGTATCTAAAGTTGATTTTATGATTTCTAGTTTTAACCATTCTACAGATTTTGCCCAATTTACAATAGCTGTTTTTTCTTTGATTGGTCTTGTGCTTTCGTGATGTGTTTGCATTAAATAATCACCATTAACTAATACAAATGCCGAATATCTTGAGCGCATTAACTGCTCTGCTGTTTCGGTTTTCCCACCATTTTTATGGTAGACTTTACAGCAGTTTTGGTAAGTTTTGTTATTTCCACAGTAGCAATTCATTGTTTTTTTTAAATCCAATCAATAGGTTTTTTTAAAACCTCTACTAATTTAGCTTCTTCACTGTCTGGTTCTGGATTATGATCGTAAACCCATTGTACATGTGGTGGTAAACTCATTAAAATACTTTCTATTCTTCCGTTTGTTTTAAGTCCGAAAAGAGTTCCTTTATCATGTACTAAATTAAATTCTACATAACGTCCACGTCGTATTTCTTGCCAATCGCGTTGTTCTTTTGTATATTCTAAATTTTTACGTTTTTCCACTATTGGTACATAAGCTTCAAGGAAAGAATTTCCAACTTCAGTCTCAAAATTATACCAATCCTGCATAGACATTTCTTCTGTTTTTTTACAGTAATCATAAAATAATCCACCAATTCCACGAGCTTCATTTCTGTGTTCATTATAAAAATACTCGTCACAACGTGCTTTGTATTTTGGATAAAATTCAGGGTTATGTTTATCGCAAGCTTCTTTACATACGTTATGAAAATGTTTAGCATCTTCCTCGAATAAATAATAAGGTGTTAAATCCTGTCCGCCACCAAACCATTGGTCCACAATATTTCCTTCTTTGTCATACATTTCAAAATAGCGCCAATTAGCATGAACCGTTGGAATCATTGGGTTTTTAGGATGAAGTACTATGCTTAAACCACAGGCAAAGAAATCTGCGTCTTCTACACCAAAATATTTTTGCATAGAATCTGGCAACTTTCCATGTACGCCAGAAATATTAACGCCACCTTTTTCGAAAACATTTCCATTTTCTATTACGCGTGTTCTGCCTCCGCCGCCTTCTGGTCTATCCCAAAGATCTTCTTGAAATTTAGCTTTTCCATCTACTGCTTCTAATTTTGCTGTAATACGATCTTGTAATTTTTGAATGTAAGTAAAAAATTGATTTTTCATATTGTTTGTTTTGTATTTTTCATAGAGCTCCATATCTAATGGTGCTGAATTTGGTGGCGTAAATTCTTTAATTAATGTTTTTTGCCACGTAAAATTATTATTTATAGCAACATTTACACTTGCTCTATTTTCTTTATAAACTATAATTTGAAGTCTTTCAAGTCCCAAATAAGTAAAAGCGTACTTACTCAAATGTTTTACAACCTTACTCATTATTTTTTGCCCATTAAAATTGTAATCTATGCAATAGGCAAACTCACCTTGATTAATAATCCAATCTAATTCTTTAATGTAAATTAAACCTATTAATTTATGAGTGTTTTTTTCTTTTATGGTAAATAGAAATGTTTCTTTTGTATTGAAGTTTTTTATCATTTTGATGACAAAAAAACCAGATAAAGTTGGGTTTAAATTTTGCTCTAAGGTTTTTGGAAAATATGCTTTTAACCTATCTTGATTTGATATGCAAAAATCGCAAATGCTCCAAGCATCTTTTTCTTGAATTTTGTCAATGTAATATGTGTCAAATTCAATAAGCATATTAATTAATTTGTTTTGCAGTAAATTTTTCTTTTTTAAGTATTTCTACTGTTTTTAAAGATGCAGCAGTAACACTAAAAGGTAAAACTAAAATAACGCCAATAATTGGAATTAATAAAAAAAGGATGAATACAATTCCATTTCCAATAGCAATACCTCGATGATTCTTAACGAATTGAACACTTTCTCGATATTTAAAATGGCGTTCTAAAGTATAATCTATGTTTCCAAAACCGGCATAATAGGCTTGTGTTAAGAAAAGTAGTATTGTAGATAAAATATTTACTCCAGGAATAAATTTTAGTAGTAGTAAAGGAATTGTAATTAAGAGTTCTTTTCCTAAGTTTCTAAGATTAATTCTAATACCACGCCAAAGCTGTTCTTTAAATGATGTTTTTCTATGTTGATGTTTTTCAATCCCAGTTAAATACACTTCAATTTTTTCTGAAACAGGACTCATAAATGGTGCAGAAAGCGCCATTATAATATGTTTATATAGAATTAATCCAATAGCAAAAAGAATAATACCACCAATAAAAGTTGAAGCTGTCGTAAAAGCTTCTTTTCCAAATTCCCAGATCCAAATTCTAGCAATAAATTCACCAACATTGCCCGATAACCCATAAGCTGTAAATCCAATAATTATAGCAGTTACAAAACTAATAAGCATTGGAATAAAAAAGTATTTCCAAAGTTTTAGTTTTGAAATTAATCCAAAACTCTTAAAGTAGGCTTGAATAGCTTGTAGGATGTTTTTTAGCATTAGTATATATTAAAAAAAGCGTTACTGTTAGCAGTAACGCTTTTTTTGTTTTAAGCTTTATATTCTTTTACTGCATCTATAAATGCTTTTGCATTTTCTAGTGGGATATTTGGCAGAATTCCGTGACCTAAATTTACAATATATTTGTCTTTACCAAAATCGTTAATCATTTGTGTGACCATCTTTTTAATTTCCACTGGTGGCGAAAACAAACGGGTTGGATCAAAGTTTCCTTGTAAGGTAATATTTCCTCCAGTTAAGTAACGAGCATTTCTTGCAGAACATGTCCAATCCACACCTAAAGCTGACGCTCCAGATTTAGCCATTGTGTCTAATGCAAACCAACAACCTTTTCCAAATGCAATTACTGGTGTTTCATCTTTTAATGCGTCAATAATTTGCTGGATATAATTCCAAGAGAATTCTTGATAATCTACAGGTGATAACATTCCGCCCCAAGAATCAAAAACCTGAACTGCATTTACACCAGCTTTTACTTTTTCTTTTAAGTAAGCGATTGTAGTATCTGTGATTTTTTGTAATAATTGATGAGCAGCAACAGGATTTGTAAAACAAAACTCTTTAGCTTTATCAAAGTTTTTAGATCCCTGACCTTGTACACAATAACATAAAATGGTCCATGGAGAACCAGCAAAACCAATTAGCGGAATATCGTCATTAAGTTTTTCTTTAGTCATTTTTATTGCATCGTAAACGTAGTTTAAGCTTTCTTTTACGTTTGGTACAATTACATTATCTACATCTCTTTGAGTACGTACAGGATTTGGTAAATATGGGCCAAAATTTGGTTTCATTTGTACCTCAATATTCATTGCTTGTGGAATAACTAAAATATCGCAGAATAAAATAGCAGCATCCATTCCATATCTACGAATTGGCTGTACTGTAATTTCACTTGCTAATTCTGGTGTTTGACAACGTGTAAAGAAATCATATTTAGCCTTTATTTCCATAAATTCCGGCAAATATCTTCCTGCTTGACGCATCATCCAAACTGGCGGACGTTCTACTGTTTCGCCTTTTAAGGCTCTTAAAAATAAATCGTTTTTCAACATATCTCAATTATGTGTTTCCTAACTAAATTAGGAATTTACTTATTTGCAGAGAGTAAGGGATTCGAACCCTTGGTACCTTTACAAGTACACTACCTTTCCAAGGTAGCACGATCGGCCGCTCTGTCAACTCTCTATTTAATAGAGTTTATGTTAAACATAAACCTCATTCACTAACTCAATAACACTTTCTACGGTTGGAACTTTAGCTACACGTACATCATCGAAATGATTTCTTGCTTGTTTTGCAGTAGTTTCACCTATACAGAATGCAATTGGCTTACTATTATTATGCTTTATAAAACTATCTACAGTACTTGGACTGAAAAACATAACACCTTCAATAGTATTGGTAATTTCTAAACCTTCGTATTTAGTTGTATAAGCTTCAATTTCGTTTACAGTAATATTACTTTCTCTTAAAATAGTTGGCAATGCATCTAGTCTAATATCACTACAGAAATAAGAAACCTCAGTTCCTTCTAAATAATCAACTAAATAATTAGCTAACGTTTCTGCATTTTTAGCTTGATGAACTACAGGTCCTATTTTTTGTTCTATTAACTTCTTGGTTCGTCTACCAACACAGTAAATATTTGTAAATTTTAAATCTTCAGCAGGAACACTATTTATAATAGCTTCTACTGCATTCTGACTTGTAATAACCACATTTCTATGATCTTGCTTTAAAACTATTGGTGAAATACGGTTAATATTGACTTTTACAAAATCTGCGTGATTTACTTTTAAACCTTGATGAAATAATTTCTTTTGCTCATCGGTTAAAGCTTTAGTTGAAAATATTTTTTCGTCTCTAGAAGTATAATCCCTTGTATCTACTAATTTATTTCCACCTTTATCTAAAATGTAATTAGCGCAAAAACTTGCTATATTATGGTGGCTACCTAAAGGTTCTATTTTTTCAACTTCAATCTTACGAGTTCCATCTCGACTTAACAAAACACCTTTAAAACAAATGTCATTTTGTTTGTCTCTATGAAATGCAATTGCTCCAATTGGGGAAGAACATCCACCTTCTAAAATTCGTAAAAATTTACGTTCTATACCTGTACAGATTTCAGTAGTTTCATCGTTAATTTCTTTACAAGCTTCAACTACTTCTGTATTTTCCTTTAAAGCTGCAATCATAACTGCTCCTTGACCTGGCGCAGGAATCATCCAGTCTAAATTAAAAGAGTTTTCTGGTGTTAATTCTAAACGACCTAGTCCTGCTGCTGCAAAAATAGCTCCATTCCAAGTTTTACTGTTTTCTAATTTTTCTAATCGTGAATTTACATTACCACGAATATCTTCAATTTTATGCGTTGGAAAACGGTTTAACCATTGTGCTCTTCTTCGTAAACTACTCGTTGCAATTATGGCATCTTTTTGACTCATAAATTCTTCAGAGTCATTAAAAACCAACATATCTCTAGTGTTTCCACGTTTTAATACAGCAGCTTGAATAATACCTTCTGGCATTTGTGTTGGCACATCTTTTAAAGAGTGTACAGCTACATCAATATCACCATTAAGTAAAGCTATATCTAAAGTTTTTGTAAAAATTCCAGTAACACCAAGTTCATAAAGCGGTTTATCTAAAACGATATCTCCTGTAGATTTTACAGGAACTAAGACGCAATTATGACCTAAGTGTTCTAATTGAATCTTTACAATATTTGCTTGCCAAAGGGCTAATTGGCTATCACGAGTACCAATACGGATGGTTTTAGACATTTTATTTTGTTTCTAACTGAAATACTTTTTTTATAAGTTCTAAACTTTCCGTTCCAGAACCTGCATCGTCTTTTAAATGATGCGCAAAGTGATTGGTTATTTTTTGAATAATGTTATTACTAATTATTTCGGCTTGAGCTTCATTAAAATCGCTTAATTTTTTACGCTGCGTATCTAATTCTGCCATTTTAAAATCTTGAAGCTTATGTTTTAAAGCTTTAATTGTAGGTGCAAATTTACGAGTTTCTAACCAAGCATTAAATTCAGTTTTAACTTCTTCTATAATTTCCTCTGCAATTGGAATTTGAGATTTTCTTTTCTCTAAAGTATCATCAGTCATTTGAGATAATTGATCCAAATGGACTAGTGTAACTTGTTCTAAATCGTTAACATTTTCGTTTACGTTTTTAGGAATCGATAAGTCTAAAATTAAAAGTGGCTTGTTATTTTTAATTATGAATTTATCAACTGTAGGATTTTGTGCTCCAGTAGATACTATAAGAATATCTGCTGTATGAATTTCTTCCTGTAAGTTAGCATAATCTTTAACAACTAAGTTAAATTTTCCTGCAATTTTTTCTGCTTTATCTTTTGTTCTGTTTATTAGTGTAATGTGCTCGTTTTTAGTATGTTTTACTAAATTCTCACAAGTGTTACGACCAATTTTACCTGTTCCAAATAACAAGATGTTTTTTTCTGGAACATTTTTAATATTATTTAATATATAATGAACAGAAGCAAAAGATACAGATGTGGCTCCAGAAGAAATTTCCGTTTCAGTTTTAATTCGTTTACTAGCTTGAATTACTGAATTTAATAAACGTTCTAAAAATGGATTTAATAAACCTGCTTTTTTGGATGCTCTTGCACTAATCTTTAATTGGCTAATAATCTCAAAATCACCTAAAATTTGACTATCTAAACCACAACCAACTCTAAATAAATGTGCAATTGCTTCGCGACTTTTATAAATATATGCCACTTTTTGAAACTCCTCTACAGTTCCTTTTGTGTTTTCGCACAATAGTTTTATAAGCTGATATGGATGTTCTGCAAAACCAAAAATTTCGGTTCTGTTACAGGTAGATGTTACTATTAAGCCTTCTATGTTGTTATCCTTGGCTTGACTTAAAAGATTTTGTTTTGCATTTTCATCTAAACTAAAATGACCTCTTACTTCAGCATCAGCTTTTTTGTAGCTAAGACCTAAGGCATAGAAATGAGTTCCTTTTGAGATGTTATACTGTTCCATTTAATTCAAAACAAATTGCCTCGCAAATTTATAAGGCTTACTTTGTTTAAAACAACGCTAAAAGAACAATAAATATCGTTTGTGGTTTTTTAAAGTTGTTTTTCGTATTTTTGCTTTGTAATCATAGTGATAACAGTGATTTTTGGCTATTCTCTAAAACTTAGTTTAGAACGAATCTAAATAAAATAATTTCAAAAATGAAAGAAACTCTTGTGAAAAATAACGCTAAAAGGTTTTTTAACGAAACTCGTATTGAAGACGGTTTTTTTGTATTGACATATAGAAACGACGAAACCGAAGTTGCTGTTATTGAGAGAGATATAGATAGTAGTTTTATTCAGTTTCATTTTTGCTTAAAAGGGAAAAGTGCTTTTTTGTTTAACAATGGCTCTTATGTTTTAGATATTTCTGAGGAATCTTCTTTACTGCTTTATAATCCTGAGCGTGATTTACCTATTAGTTTAAAAGTAAACCCTAATAGTTGGATGGTTTCTATAATTATTTCTATTAAAAAATTTCACGGTTTATTTTCTCAAGAAGCAGATTATATTTCATTTTTAAACAAAGAGAATAAAGAAAACAAATATTATAAAGATGGTAAAATATCTCCATCTATGAGTATTTCTTTAAATCAAGTTATAAACTACAATTTAAACGAAATTATAAAACCACTCTATTTTAAAGCTAAAGCTTACGAATTATTAAGCTTGTACTTTAATAGAAGTGAAGATGCAGACATTGAACAATGTCCATTTTTAGCAGACGAAAGTAACGTAACTAAAATAAAACGTGCCAAAGATATTATGATTTCTAAAATGGCTGAGCCACCAACGTTACAAGAATTATCTGAAGAAATTAATTTAAGCCTAAAAAAACTTAAAGAAGGTTTTAAGCAAATTTATGGAGATACTGTTTATGGATTTCTATTTGATTATAAAATGGAAGTTGCCAGAAAACTATTAGAATCTGGTGCACATAACGTAAACGAAGTTGGTTTAAAAGTTGGTTATAGCACATGTAGTCATTTTATTGCCGCGTTTAAGAAAAAGTATGGTACTACACCTAAAAAGTATGTTCAATCTAGCTAAATAAAAAAGGAAGACGTTTTGTCTTCCTTTTTTATTTAATTTTTTGTAAGGTTAATTTTGATAATAATGTGCTATTATTTGAATATCATCATTACCTGTACCTATGTACATTTTTACAGCACCAGTTCCTCCTGTATCACCAACAGCTAATTGAGCAGCAAACATTGCTGTATATGTTCCAGGTCCTAACTTGACATAATCCGAACCTGTATTATGAAAATTCTCATACTCTCCATTTCTAGAGTCTCCATTATTATAAAATTGCCCATTAATAGCTAATAATCCACCTACCTCATTACAAACAGTTCCTCCAGAGTTTACATCTATACACCAAGGTCCATCATTTATAGGATTACCATCTACATCATTAATTATAGCTGCTCCTAGGTAATTATTTTGTCTAAAGTAAACACCAGTCTGAACTATTCTTGCATGTTCGTCTGCAATTCTTCCACTAGCATTAGCTGTTTTGTAAACAGACCAAGAAACAGAATAATTTATTTCAACAATAGCATTAGCTGTTAAAGTAAAGCTTGTAGCTGTTCCTCCAACAGGTATTCCTGCTGTTGTATAACCAAATCCGCCTCCAGTTTGATTAATTAAGGTCGATGGATCTATTCCGTCGGTTAAATAGTTTTCAGAATCAAATAAAATCTCAATATTATTAGCTTGTGTACCTAATACCAAATCCCCATTATCATCTATATGAACAGGAGTTGTGCTATCTGTGCCCAGATTATTAGGGTTGTTAACAGAACTTAAACCATCTATTCTAATTGTTTCGATTGGTCCAGCAACATGAACTGGTTGCTGTGGGTCATCTGTATTAATTCCAACTTGTGAATAAACCAAATTAACAATAAAAAGTAATCCTATATTTAAGTATATTTTTTTCATAATTAATTATATATTCTAATTTTTAAATAATCCTTATCTCCACCATATCCAACACTTGTAAGATCTGCAGAGTCACTAGTAGTTACTCCAAAAAAGTATAACGTATGATTTCCTGCAGGAACTGTTAAATAACCTTGACTGTTCATGTAGGGATAACCAATACTTCCACCATAATTAGTTTCGTAAGATTGTCCTTTGTATCCGTGTCTAATTGCTTTCTCAGTTGCGTCTAATCCATTACTGTCTATATCTACGCAAAAATAGGTAACCATTGTAACTGCTTTTTCATATGTTACATAAGCTGTAGGAACACTTGTGCTTAAATCATTTCCTGCTACTAATAAAGTTATACCATATTTTACCTCTACAGTTGCGTCTTGAGGTGCATTAAAAGGAATGGTTTTAATTGTTCCTTCAACAGTTGTACTTCCAATTGGACTATTTATTACTGTTCCAGAGCCATAACCTAACGTATAAGGATCATCGTCAATAAAATTAGGAACATCAATTAAAAAATTTAAAGGTTCAGTAGCCGCTGTTCCAAAACCACTACCAAAAGTAATGTCTCCATTAGCATCAACGTAAGCTTTGACAAGCTTTCCTGTTGGGTTTTTTGTTGGATTATTAGATGTGTTTAATGCATCTATTCTAATTGTGGAAGTGCTTCCTGCTATATGTAATTCTTCCTCTGGTGTAATTGTTCCTATTCCTACTTGTGAAACACCAACAAAAAAACAAAGATTTAATAATAATGAAATATGTGTTTTCATAATAATGTAGTTTTATTAATTAATGTAATCTTAAGAAAATAGCGTCATAACCAGTAGCAAATTCTACATAAGCTGCTTTAGAGGTTGTTCCGCCGCCGCCGCCTTTTACATTAGAAGATACTTCTCCGTAAAATTGTATGTCGTATTTTCCTGCTGCTGGTAATTGTATATATGCAGTAGATGCATTATACATAGGTCCAGTAATACTTAATGTAGATCCACTAGAATAACATTTAGAAACAGGACCATACTTTCTTGTTCCTACACCACTTATAACAAAATAAGTACTAATCCTTCTTGCATAATTATCAGAAATAACTGTTTTAGCAGCATCTAAATAAACATCAAAACTTAAATTATATTTCACTTCTAAGATTGCTGGTCTGGCTACGGTTACTTCAAAAAGTGTAATTTGTACATCAGCTTGACCATCGGTATCGCTATTTGTTAGAGTAACAAAATTAACTGGAATTGCAGCATCATCTACAGCATCAGAACCATTACTATTATATAAAGGTTTAAATTCGGTTGTTAAATTTCCTAGCGCATCAACATATAAGTTATACGTATTATTAGTGAAATCTAAATCTCCATCTACATCTCCTGCGTTATATGGGCTATTGTCTCCGTCAAGACTTTCTATTCTAACGGTTCCTGTGTTTGAACCTACATGCAATGTTTGTTGTGGGTCAGTTGTATTTACACCTACTTGAGCAGATATTTGAATTGTAAATAATAATAAAACTAAAATCTTCATAAGCCATTCTTCATTTGTGAGACATTAAGATAGGCAATTTTAGTATGTTTTAAACAAAAAATATCGTTTTTTATGAGTTTATTTTTTAATAATAGATATAATGTAAAAAAAAACAGCTAAACAACCACAAATGAGTTAAGTTGTTGTTTTACACCTTTTTTTTGTTTAACGTTGTAAAAATCGGATTATGCGTATTACTCATCATCCATTAAACGTTTTCTGGTTTTATGAATAGCTTGCTTTAGTATTTCATTGTAAATACCTTCTTCGTCTTTATTTTCATCAAAATAATCGCCGTAAGAGTCAGATTCTATATATGGATTTATAACTATTGACTCTTCATTTTCAGGCTTTAAATAACCAAAATAATGTAGTTTGGTTGTGGATTTATTAGCTGTAGTTTTTACTACTTTATAAAAATGAACTTCGCCTTCTGCCTCTAGGTCTGTTGTAAAAGGCTTAACACCAACAAATACAATAGAGTCTCGTTCTTTTTCAATATCAACATCGGAAAATATGTAAGACTTTATGTAGCTTTTTTGACTAATTCCAGTAGCTTTCATAGCTTTAAATAAATCTTTAGCTACTAGCTTTCTGTAAACTAAATATTTTACATCTTTGTTGTTAACCGTTTTAACTTTTAAGCTTTGTGGAATAGTTTCTTTAGCCTTTGCTAAAAGCATATAATAAGAGGCTTGTGCGTGTCCGTTTTTACTTTCTATTAATTTATTAAAAAAGGACTTGGCTGCAATTTCTTTTCTATAAGGGAAAATTAAATACACATAATCTATCAATGTATAACTACCTTTAAAGGAATCAGAATTATTACTTAAACTACGTTTAATTTCAATTTTAGCGTCGTTAATTATTTGCTTTTTATACTTTTTATAAACTTTAGGTTTGATTAAATTTTTAATTCTAAGTCTTGATAAAAGTTCATAAATATTTTCTTTGTATTCCGTTACAGAAGTGTAATCTAAAAGATCTGGAAATAACGATTTTCTTGTGATTAAACTATCTTTATAATTATTAAATACATAGCCAATTTCTCTTTCATCAAGTGGTAAATCTTCGCGTAACAATTCTAATAATAATTGGTTTGCTTTTTCTGTGTTTTTATCGAATACACTATTCAAAATTTCTAATTGGACATCTGGATCTGAGTAAGATGCTTTGTACAACTTCTTAAAATACGGAGTTATATCTGGATGATTTAATTCACCTAGACTTTCTAAAATAAAGTACTTTAAATCCTTTTTATTTTCTGGGAATTCAAATTCCTCAAGAAAAGAAATCATTTTTGGAACGTGTTTATTACTAAATAAAATTTTGTTTCTGGCATCAAAAACAATACTGTCGTTGTTTTTTAAAGCTTCAAAGAACAAATTAGTTTTGTCTTTAAATACGGAAACACCAAGTGTTGAGTCTATTGGAGAAAAAGAGTTGTAAAATTCAGTAATAAATTTACTTGGTGAAATAATAGAATCTGTAAGCGTTCTTAATTCGAATAAAGCGCCTTTGTTTAGAATTTGTTTAATTTTTATTTGTTTACTACTTATGCTGTCTTGCAGATTAAAAGTGTAACTAAAAACACTGTCTTTTTCTGTTTTTATTTTACCAGTGATTTTAAAATTCTTATAACCATCAGAATCGCCATAATTTTTGTAAAACTGGTCTGTTTCGTTCCATAAACTATCTATGTTAGCATACATTTGAAGGTCGTGATATTTATGTTTTTCAACATAAACTTGTTCGTTAGAATTAGAGTAATAATTAGTTTTATTAGTGAATTGTAAATAAGGTTTCTTTTTGTTAAAACCGTTGGAAGATCTTGGTGGTTTTGTTTTAGTATTTGTAGAAACACTAAAATGTAAAGAGGTATCTATAATTGTTTTAAAATTTTCTGGATAATTTATTTTATTGAATTTTAATGAATTGAAAAAGGATATAGCGTCATCTTTTTTAGTACCAACATAACCTAATACATAATAACTACCATCTTTAACTATGGTTTTTAAATGAAGGTTTTTGGATATTGTACTATCCAAAACAACTTCTGCTTCAAAACTTTTATAAGCTTTAGAGGTATAATTTCCTGTAAAATTTTCTAATTCTAAATTTTCAAAAAAGTTAGTCGCTAAATATTTAGCTTCAAAATTATCTTCTTCAATATAATACGTATCAAAATAAACAGCTTCTTTTAAAAAATAAGTTGCGTTATTGTACTTGGCTTGAAGAGTTTTGTTTCCTGCATTTTCAAAATTATCGCTAGAATATGTTTCAGGGAAACTAAAAGTATATTTATTGTTAGGTTCTTTTAGTGTAATTAATTTTGAAGCTTTCTCTTTAAACTTTATTGAGTTAAATACATTTTTTTCAAAATCCAAAACATAATTTTTCCTTCCTGAAAGTTTAATAATTATAAATTCTAAAGGTGTTTGATAAATATGATATTTTTCGTAATCACCTTTTTTTGTTTTATTTAAAACACTAATTCCTGGATAAGTTTCAGAAAGCGTTTCTTTTGTAATAATCTCGCCTGGAATATCTTCAAAAAGGTAGTTGTCTATATTTTTAAGTGTTAAGTTTTTATCGTTAGGCAAGTAATTGTAAGTGTTAATTCTACTAACCGATAAATGTGCGCCATTAGATAAGTCTGGTGAAATATAGTACTTCATCCCGCGATGTACAAACTCTCTTAATTTGCCAAATGTATTCAAACTTAAAAAACCATCTGGAGTGCTGTTTTTTGTGAAACTAGGTTTTTTTATAGTATTTTCTATACGTTCTTTTTCAGTTTTTGCCACATCTGTTTTTGGAGAAACTAAGGGTTTTAAATTGTACCCTTTTTCTCGTAACATTTCTATCATTCCTTTTTTTCCACCTAAATGTGCAGCTCCAACACCAGAGAAAACAGACTTGTTTCTCATTAACGTATCTAAAACGGTTACCATATTTTTATTTCTAATAGTTAGCATGTTATCTCTAAAAAAAGAGGTGTTAGATGCTTCACTAATAGAATCTAATAGTTGAATATTTCTGTCTCTATATGTTTTTTCTCTTAACACATAAGCGCTTTCTTTTTCGTAGAGTTTAGATAACCAAGGAGCAATTTTATCTTTCTTGCTGTTTTTTTGCGCTTTAGAAACTAAGTATCGAGATTCTTCGATACTCTCTAAACTCACAATTGGCTTGTTGGTTTTTTTTCCTGCTTGATAAATAAACATATCAAGATAAGTTTCCTCTTCAAAATTATCACTAGAAGAATTTTTGCGGTATAAAATTCCATTTACCAATTGATTATTAAATCTTATTGCTGATCGGATTAAGATATCTTTTGGTGTTTCTATACCAACAATATTATCGTAAAAACCTTCCTTAAAAGCTGTATTGTAATTTTGAGGAGATAGAAGAAAATTATCAAAATTAAAACCAAGCCAATCGCTTGGGTCAGATTCTAGAGCTACATATTCACTATTGTTTAAAGCTTCAAAAAACACATCATCTAACCTAAAGGCTATTTTACTACTTACATGCATTGTTCCATATAAATATGAAGGCTTCTCTAATCCATTTCCTGTAATTTCCCACAATAAGCTGTTTTGATTGTTTTGTGAAATTGCTATAAAAAAACTAAGAAAGCTTATTGCAGAAAGAATATGTCTCATAAAGTAGGTTGCGTTGAACAGTAAATATAGTTAAGTCGCTTCATATAATCAACGTTTAAAATGTTAAGTATATTACAAAATAGAGTTGTATTTTTGTAACTGCTAAAAAAAGGAAAATGAAAAAAGGAGTTTTATTAGTTAACTTGGGTTCTCCAGATAGTCCAGAACCAAAAGATGTTAAACGTTATTTAGGTGAGTTTTTAATGGACGAACGTGTTATAGATGTGCCGCTTTGGGCAAGGACATTATTGGTTAAAGGTATTATACTAAACACAAGGCCAAAACAAAGCGCGAAAGCTTACAAGAAAATTTGGTGGGAAAACGGATCACCTTTAATTGTTTTAAGTGAAGAATTAAAAGATAAAGTTCAAGAAGAAGTAGATTACCCTGTTGCGTTAGCAATGCGATACGGTTCTATGACAATAAAAAAAGGGTTACAAGAGTTAGTAGATAAAGGTGTAGAAGAAGTGTTTTTAATTCCACTTTATCCTCAGTTTGCTATGGCAACAACTGAAACTATTTTAGTTTTAACGGAAGAAATTCGTAAAGCCAATTTTCCTAATTTAAAAATTTCAGATTTACCTGCGTTTTATAATAACAACGATTATATTACGGTTTTAGCAAACTCAATAAAAGAAGATCTAAAAGATAAAAATTACGATCATTTACTATTTTCTTATCATGGTGTTCCAGAACGTCATATTAGAAAAAGTGATATAACAAAATCGCATTGTAAAATAGATGGTTCATGTTGCGAAACACCAAGTAAGGCGCATGAGTTTTGTTACAGACATCAATGCAAAGAAGTCACTCGTTTGGTTGCCGAAAAATTAAATTTTGAACCAGAAACGTATTCAACATCATTTCAGTCTCGCTTAGGCTTTGATCCTTGGTTACAACCTTATACTGACAGAACTATAGAGCGTTTAGGAAAAAAAGGTGTTAAAAACATGGCAATTGTAACGCCAGCATTTGTAAGCGATTGTCTAGAAACTCTCGAAGAAATAGCTATGGAAGGTGCTGAGTTATTTCATGAAGTTGGAGGACAAGACTTTACAACGGTTCCGTGTTTAAACACTAATCAAGATTGGGTAGAACTATTAGCAAAATGGATTAAAACATGGGCTAAAACTCCAGTTGAAGCTTAATGAAAAAAACTAAAGCATCACTTTTAGGAACACAATCTATACCAAAACTTTTGGTAAAACAAGCTGTTCCTGCCTCTATAGGTATTTTAGTAATGTCTTTAAATATTCTAGTCGATACTATTTTTGTTGGTCAATGGATTGGCTCAACAGCTATTGCAGCTATAAACGTGGTTTTACCAGTTTCTTTTTTTATTGCAGCAATTGGAATGAGTATTGGTGTTGGTGGTTCATCTATAGTTTCTCGTGCTTTAGGAGCGCAAAATAAAGAAAAAGCATTATCTGTTTTTGGAAATCAAATCACACTAACCTTATTAATAACTGTTAGTTTTGTTGTTGGAGGATTATATTTTGTAGATAACTTAATTCCATCTTTTGGAGGAAAAGGCGCCATTTTTGAGCCTGCAAAAATATATTATACTATTGTACTTTATGGTGTGCCATTTTTAGCACTTTCTATGATGGGAAATACCGTAATTAGAGCAGAAGGCAAACCTAAATTTGCTATGTATGCTATGCTAATTCCATCTGTAGGAAATTTAATATTAGACTATATTTTTATAAATATTTTAGATTATGGAATGGAAGGAGCAGCTTGGGCTACTACTATTTCTTACGGTTTATGTGTTAGTTTTATATTATGGTTCTTTATTTCTAAAAATTCAGAATTAAAAATTCAGTTTAAGCATTTAAAATTGCAATTAATTATAGTAAAAGAGATTGCAAGTTTAGGTTTTGTAACTTTGGCTAGACAAGCTGTAGTAAGTATAACTTATTTATATTTAAACAATATTTTATATCGTTTTGGCGGTGAAACACTAGTTACTGCATATGCAATTTCTGCAAGAATGTTAATGTTTGCACTATTTCCTGTATTTGGAATTACACAAGGGTTTTTGCCTATTGCTGGTTACAACTATGGCGCAAAAAATTATACAAGAGTAAAAGAATCTGTTTTTGTAGGTGTTAAGTCGGCTGTGTTTTTTGGATTAATTGTATTTAGTGTGTTAATGGTTTTTCCTGAAGCTATATCTAAATTATTTACTAAAGATAAAGCTGTTTTAGAACTAGCACCAAACGCAATGCGTTGGGTTTTTGCTGTAACTCCAATTGCAGCTATACAAATTATTGGCGCAGCATATTTCCAGGCTATTGGAAAAGCTATTCCCGCTTTATTATTAACATTAACTAGACAAGGATTTATTTTTATACCTTTATTATTTATTTTGCCCCAGTTTTATGGTGAATTAGGTATTTGGATGGCATTTCCAATTTCCGATGTAGTTGCTACAATAATTACGGCAGTATTTCTAAATAAAGAATTAAAAAAATTACCAAAAACCGATAAAAAAATAGTTTAATGGAACCATATTATAACTACATTAAAGCATTTCACTTAATATTTGTAATTACTTGGTTTGCTGGCTTGTTTTATATCCCAAGATTGTTTGTGTATCAAATTGAAGCGTTTCATAAATCATCTCCAGAAAAAGAAATTTTAGGTAAACAGCTTAAACTTATGGCAAAGCGTCTATGGTTTATAATTACTTGGCCAAGTGCCATTTTAGCTATATTCTTTGCTTTAATACTATTATATTTACGCCCGTTTTTAATAGAAGAACCTTGGATGCAAGTTAAATTAGGATTTGTATTTTTATTGATTATATACCATTTAAAAACGCATGCCTACTTTAAGCAATTACAAACAGATGTGGTTAAGAATACCTCTAATTTTATGCGCTTATGGAATGAAGGTGCAACCTTTATTCTCTTTGCCGTTATCTTTTTAGTTTTAGTTAAAAGTGCCATAAATTGGATTTTTGGTGTAATAGGTATTTTGGTTTTAGGAGTTTTATTAATGCTAGGCTTTAAAGTATATAAGCGTATTAGAGATAAGAATCCAGAAGCTTAACCAATTAAAAAGATTATTTCACGTATTAAAAAGTAGGTTTTACCCATTATTATGTTTAAAAAAGTAATAAAGCAATTAGCTTTGCGTTAACAATAAAAACCAAATTAATTTAGGAAAACACCTCAAATATATGTGAAGCTAATAATATTAGCAATAATAGTTTCTTTTACAAGTTGCGAAAAAGATGACGTAAAACCAGAAATTGAGTCACCACTTTTAAAACAAGAGAATATTTTTAAAACCATTAGTTTTAAAGAACTATCTAACAATAAAAATATTTTAAAAGAAATTAACGCCTTTAAAAACAATAGGTTGAGTAGTGAGTTTTTGGGTAGAACTATAAATGATAGTATAACAGGATTAGAGATTGATACTGATTTTGTTAGTTATTTAGAAAGCGTAGATGGACAATATCATTCTTATACTTTTAATGTCACCAATACACCTAAAGGTGTTGGATTAGAAAATGTTTTTTTTAGTCTACAATCAGATGGTAGTTATAAAAAATTTATTGCTTATTATGACCTTACTGAGATAGAAATAAATGATTTGCAAAAAGGAAAATTTGTAGACATAGAGAATAAATTACAAATTTTTGAATTACCAGAACATTCGTTTTCTAATTTAGAACTAAGATTGTTTTATGATGATAGTTCTAATTGTTGGATGAATACAAGGTGGATATCAGGAGATAATTGTAATGAACAAGGAAATCATTCATACGAAGATGTAAGTGAAGGTTTAGTTATTTGTACTGCAGATATAGGTCCAACACAAGGTTATTCTGAAAGCTATGTGGTAACTTGTAATCAAACAGGAAGTGGTTTTAATGATGGTATTACAACTAACAGTCCTGACGGAACACAACAAACAGGAGCTGGAGGAGTTGTTACAACTAATAACGATACAACTGTAGCAACCAGCTCTCAATCTTGGGAAGATGTAGAAGATTGTTTACAATTTAGAACAGATTTTACGCCAGAAATGCTAACCTATTTGCAAACCTATAGAGATATAGCTGCTCAAATGGATGCCTATATAGAACAAGATGGTTGTGTGCAAAATGTACAACAATTTGGAATAAATGCTTTAAATGCATTAATGACTGGTGGAGAAGTGGATTTTGATGAGAACATTATATATACAGTAGATGGGGAATGTCATAAAAGTATTTTAAAAAAATTAGTAGAAGTGTATTCGCCGTTTACAGCTATGATAAAAAATGTTTTTGGAGAATCTGAGACTATTAATGTTAAGTTTTGGAATGGGGACAATAATGGAAACCCAGCAAGTACAAACCCTATTTATTCAGGAAACACTAATGATTATACGATAAATATAAAGTTTGATACGGATTATTTAAATACAGCGACAGATTTATCAGTTGTAGCAGTCACTCTTCATGAACTTTCACACGCTTATTTTATAAGTCAATATTTGGAAGGAAACTTAAATAGTTCAAGTTCGAATTATGTTGATTTAAACAATGCATTTATTGCTTTTTATGAAAACTCAACGCAAGATACTTTTGATACTTTCGATAATGAAATTCATAATGCAATGAATGATTTTATTCAAAAAATGGCAAATGCTATTTATAATTATGCTCAATCAAATGATATTCCAAATGTAACCCAAGATTATTGTATTAGTTTAGCATGGGGAACAATGCATTCTACTACTTTGTTTTCTGAAATGCTTACTACTGAAGAACAAATGAATGCACAAAATATTGTAATAACCGAACAAAATAATAATGAATATGACCCATCTTACCCAATTAAAGGTACTCCTTGTGATTAGTATAGTATTACTTTTCTCTTCTTGTAAATTAGAAAAAAACGATGATTTTTTAATCGTTGAAAATATAATTAAAAAGTATAAAAAAAAATCCAGTTATAATGAGGTTATATTAGATTCAACTAATAATAACTCTACTGTTATAAATTTTATAACAAAATATAAACAACTTTTTATTGAGAATAAAAAGGACTTAATTAATGGTTTTAAAATAGAAAATGATCTTGTTAATATTTCGAAAATTGATTTTATTTTTAACAACAGTCAATTTGAAGAATATCTAAGACAAGATACAGGTGTTGTTTCAATATGGAATAAAGAGATATTAAATACTTTTTCAAATAAAGACTATAGTCGAAAAAATGTAATAAAAATATCCAAACCTATTTATTCCTTAGATAAAAAGTATAGTTTAATTTATGTTAATAAGGTTACGAAATCTTATATTCTAATTTATCAAAAAAATAATGAAGAATGGCTAGAGTACAAGCTTGTTTCTCCAAATTTGATTCAATCAAAAGTTAACACATTTAATTATAATTAAAGTTTTTATAATAAAACCGCAATCTCTTAAAACCGTTGTGGTTTTTGCATTAGCGATTAATATGAAATATTTATTTGGATTATTATTTTTTATAGGGATGAGTGGTCATGCGCAAGACATTGTTTATTTAAAATTTGAAGAAGGCAAGGAATCTAAGTGTCAACTAAGTAGTTTTAGAGATGGTAGAAACAAAAAAGAATATAGTTATAAGCCATACAAAGGGAAGATTACGGATAAAAAAATAGGTTTTCTAGTTTGTGGGGAGCATTTTGTTTATGACCCAAGCCTTCATGGTATTACCTATGAGTTACCTGAAAACATAGAGTACATTACAATAGATGAAATGTTTACTAAGTTAGAAACACCAGAGTATCGTTTCGCAAAAGAAAAAGTATATAAGAAGATTTTTATTGTAGAAGTTTTACCTAATAATAAAGTAAACATATATCCTGTTACTTGGTCTAAAATTTATTATTGGGAAGATGTTGAATACCAAAAGCATTAATTAAAATTAGAAACCACAACTCTTTAAGTTGTGGTTTTGATAGCTATAGCTCAAAAAGGAGAACTATGCGACTAATCATTATATTTTTATTCCAAAAGGAAATTCATCAAATGCGTCAACTCTATGTTTATAAGCTCTAGGTTTTTAAAACTATCAGTAATTATTATTTTGTCTTTTTGTTTTATATGTTCATCATTGAAAGAAAAAAACAAAGATGAATTTTATGACATTATAAACAATGAAATCAAAATAGTATCTATATCAGAAAATCAAAATGTTAATCTTTATTTAAATCAAAATGAATACTTAATTGGTTTTTTAGAGAATATAAATCAAAGTAATTCAGATAACTTAAAAAAGTATAATTTAGATAAAGATGTTGTTGCTTCTTTTTTTAATAAAGATGTTATAAAGAATATTTTAGACCAAGCAAAAAGTAACAACTCAATTAATTTAAAAAAAATACAACTTCAATCTAATATGAAAATTAGTGAGGTTAAAGAAAAAATTACAACTTCAGAATATCTAAAGGGTTCTTTAGAGTATGAAATTTACCTTTCAAGACCCTTAATTAGCTTAAATAACAAATATGCAATTGTTTCTTTTTCTAAAGGATTTAAACAAGCTATGGAAGGAGGAATCGTTATATATGAAAATATAGATTTAAATTGGAAAAGAATCAAATTTTTTGATAGTTGGATTGAATAATAAGCATAATCAAGAGTGTGATGAATAGAATCTATATAATTGTTTTAATAGCTATACTTTTTCAATCATGTGTGAAAAACACAGAACAGATTAAAGAAAAAGATTTTGAAAATATTATTATAAAATTGGTTGATACTACTGTAACAGACTTCAGGAAATTAATAGCTCCATCAATGCATGATTTGTCTAGTAAGGAAGCTGAAAGAGTTTTTTATAAAAAAGTAGATTCTGTTAAGAAATTAAAGTTTGAACCGTTGAGAGTTGTATTATATGATACATTGTATGATATGAACATTTTGGAACAAAAAAAGAATAATAAAATAAACTTTAATAATTTAGAGACAACAACTAATAAAATTATTAAAACTATATCAAAAAAGAGTAATGATAAGTATAACTATATTTTAAAATCTTCATATAATGAAGACAACGCACTTTCTGAAATTGTACCTAAATATTCTTTTTCAAATATTTATTATAGTAAAATTGACAACTTATATTTTATGACTTTCTCAGTTTCATATAATAAATTAAATGGAAATACATATGAAGTATTATTTAAAATTGAAAATGAAGTGATAAATATTGTTAAGATTAATTCCTTATCAATATCATAATAATTAAAATCTCTTAACTACTAAAACCACAACTCAAAAAGTTGTGGTTTTTCTTTTTAAAAGAAGCTTTAATGATAAAATGTTGGCCTCATTTTTGTTATATTTAAACAATGAAAAAAAAGAAGTTATCTCTTAGGGTTCGTATATTTATTTCTATGGTGTTTTTGGTGCTTTTGGCATCTGTTTTAATTGCTTTAGTAGCTATTTTTCAATACAGTGAAGAAACTCAAGATTACCATACACAACGTTTAGAACGTAAAGAAAAAAGTATAAAACGCCATA
>NZ_JBELDZ010000018.1:0-37622 GCF_042094015.1 Aurantibacter sp.
GAATTGGCAATGGGTTTATTTCATTTTCCGCATCCATTAATGTTAAATAATAAGTAACAGCATAATCTGTATTGCCTCCTGTAATCTCTGTGTTTTTTACATTTAAATCTATAATCGTAAATCCATCTGGAATCAAATCATCGCAAACTTCTAAAGAGGTAGGGAGAGTTGGTGTGGGCTGCACATAAGTAGTAATAGATAAATTTGTTGTTGTTGGGCAAGAACCATTTGTAGTATAATCTACATTATAGGTAGTCCCAAATTGACCGTTTTCAATTAATCCTGTAACTATATCTATTGTGGCTCCATCTCCTAAATCAGGGTTAAAAGCAAAAACGCCTCCTGTCAAACCAGTAATATTAGCTATAGCTCCATCGCAAGTTGGAGTTAATGTAAAACTAGAGTCGTCTTGAGGTAAAACGGTTACCGTTTCTGTAGTTAAAGTTGGACATGTTCCTGAAGTTGTATACTCTACTGTGTATGTTTCATTTGATACTCCTGAAGTAATTTCCCCAGTAGTAGTATCCAATACTGCGCCATCTCCTAAATCTGGATTAAAAGCAAAAACGCCTCCAGGAGTTCCATTAATAACAACAGTTCCTCCATCGCAAGTTGCTGTATATGTAAAACTTGAGTCTTCAGCTGGAAAAACAAGAACATCTTCCGTACTTGCAATTGGACACAAACCTGAGGTTGTATATTCAATTGTATATGTTGTATTTGGAGTTCCAGAAGTAATTGTTCCTGTTACCGGATCAATAACTGCTGTATCTGTTGGCAATGGATTAAAAGCAAATGTTCCACCAATATCTCCAGTAATAACTACTGTAGCCCCATCACATGTTTGTGTTGTAATAAAACTTGCATCCTCTAAAGGCAAAACAGTTATTCCTACATTAGTAATTGATGGGCAAGAACCTAATATTGAATAATCTACATTATAAGTTACACCTTGAATTCCATTTGTAATAGTTCCTGTTAACGCATCAATAATTGCTGTGTCTGTTGGCACTGGATTAAAACTAAAAGTACCACCATTATCGCCTATAATATTAGCTGTTGCTCCATCACAAGTTGCAGTTAAATTAAATGAAGTATTATTACTATTTAAAACGGTTACTGTTTCTGTTGTTGCACTTGGACAAGTTCCTAATGTTGTATACTCTACTGTGTACGTTTCATTTGGTACTCCTGAAGTAATTTCTCCTGTAGTAGTATCCAATACAGCGCCATCTCCTAAATCTGGATTAAAAGCAAAAACGCCTCCAGGAGTTCCTGACACAACTACTGTTCCTCCATCACAAGTTGCTGTGTATGTAAAACTTGGGTCATCAGCTGGATTGACTACTAAGTCAAAAACTGCAATCGGTGATACAGAAAAACAAGCCGTATCATTAACATCTTCAATTCTAACAAAAATAGGCTGTGGATTAACTGTATTTGTATATGGTGACACCAAACTTGATGTTCCTGCTGTTGCATTAGCTAAAGACAGATAATAAGTTACATTATAATTTGCTGCTGACAAACCACCTAACAAAGAAACATCTTGAGATTCTAAATCAAAAACAGCAAATCCATCATTTGGAAAAGCATCACATTGTTCTAAATTATTAGCAGGTCCAATAGTTGGAGGCATAATTTGGATAGTAATGGTACTCGTATCTGAACAAGCAGTCCCTGTCTGATTTACTGCTACATAAATTATTTCTCCTGGAGTAGCAATATAATTTGTTGTATTGGTGATTTCATTTTGAGGCACATCTGCATCTGCTTGAGAATTATGAAAAGAAACCGTCACTGTTGAAGCATCAACACCAGCGTCTAATACACTTGGTATTTGAGCATCTAAATTAACAGAAGTAGAGCATTGCTGTAAAGTAATATCGTTAGCATTTGCTCCGCCAACATTAACAGTGACATCATCTGTTACAACAACTACATCTCCATTACAATTATTATATGTAACACGAGCTGTATAAGTAGATGTTACGCTAGGGCAAACATTAAAAGTAGGGCTATTAGAAACTACAGTTCCTGAACTATCTAACCATTCAAATGTATACGCATCTGGTCCGTCTGGTGTAAAACGCCAAGCTTCATCTGTTGTTGACCAAGGTGTATCGTCTACGTTCCTTCCTGGTGGAACAAATGCTGTATTACCAGCATCATTTTGAATACCTAAAGCTGCTCTTCCTCCATTAAAAGCAGTACAAGCACTTTTTTCTTTAACATAAATATCAACGACATTTGTTGTTTCATAAAGAACCGCCATATGAGTAGCTTCCAAAGTAGTACATGAAAACATAGGTACTTCAAAATATGCAACCGCTAAAACACGATTAGGTGCAGTTCCAATAATTTCCCATCTTATTTCATTTGTATTATTTACCGAAGGATCTATATCATGGACCGGAGAAAATATATTAGCCTCACCAAGAGTTGGATTTGTATTATTAGGTAGATTATCTCCTGCATTAAGAGCATAACCATTACCTGTATCCGCAGCATCTACATCAAATCTTATCACACCATTAGAACCAACTTGGAACTGTGTTTCTGTATTTGTAAAAAAACAGAAATCAAAAGGCAAATTTTCTACTTGGGCCCAACTATCATCAATATTAGTATTAACTGAATTACTCAAACCATTAAATGCAAAAGGCGGTACAAAAGGTATCTGTTCAAATCTATATGTACTAGTGTCTCCAATATCTAAAAAATCCGCTTGTAAGTCTGTACATTCTCCTGCACAAATATCTACATCATTACCAGCATCTACATTAGGATTACCAACTGTAGATGACCCTACAATAGCTTGTAAGATTATTCTATTTGTACTATTACATGAATTCGCATCAGTAATTGTTAAATTCACATCATAAATCCCAACAGTTGCATATGTATGCATTACTGTTTGACCTGTTGCCGTATTTCCATCACCGAAATCCCATAAATAAGTTGCGCCTGTTCCACTTGTTGAAAAAGTCCCACTACCATTAAAGGTAATAGTATCTCCTAAATCTGACTCTACAGTATTAGGATCTGACAAAGCAGGAGATGTAGAATCTAAAACTGCTGTTATTAATTGACAAGGTGTAAAACAACTTATATCTGCATTCCAACCAACAGTATTACCTGCAGCATCGGATACAAACACAACCGTTAAACAGCCATCTGGGTTTTGAATTCCACCAGGTGTTAATTCTAATTGTGCTTGGATTGTTCCTGGAGAAGATGTTGGTCCTCCAGAAAAGTCTCCTATAAGATCAAATGTAGCATCTGGACCATTATAAATACTTAAAACATCCACATTAGCTTGAGTAGAGAATACAGTGAAGTCTAACTGAACATTATCTCCAGCAGTTGTTGGACAAAAAGTTATTGTAAAATTTTCGTCGTTACTGTAAAGTCCTGATTGTCCTCCTGAATCAGAAAAAACACCCATACATTGATTAAACGTACCGTTTTGCATAGAAACATCTTGTGCAAAAGCACAATATGAAAACACGTATATTACTAGTAGTAATTTTTTCATAACTATTTTTTAAATTGAGATTCAACAACCAAAACATAATTGGTATTATCTATTCTAACTTTATAACTTTCTTTTGAAAAAAAAGTAAAATTGTATTTTAAAACATTAAAAGTTTCCCTATCAAAAATTAAGTCTTTTTTAGGGTTTTTATTAAAATCTGTAAAAAATCCAATTGAAGATAATTTAGGATAGCTTTTTAATTTTTCTTCATAAGGAACATAAATAAAACAAACTCTATTTCTTAGTAAATGTTTAAAACGCCTTGAAGCATTAACATCTTTATCAATAACACTTATATATTCTTGAGAAAAAGCTTCACTCAAAAAAACACGTTCTTTTTTAGTAAAATCTAAATCAATATTTTCTGGATATTGAACAAACTTTTGCTCTTTGTTTTTTAAATTTTGAGCTCCAACTAAACTTAAAGACAACAATACAGTTGCTAGTATTGTAAATTTCATAATCTTTTTCATAACAATGTAGAATTGAGTAATTGGTAAATTTAAAAAATTAATAATACTTTAATGTTAAAATTCAATGAAATCGTAGATTTTATAGGTTAAAGCTACTTTTAAAAATCGATTTACTTATCTTTACAAACTAATTTTTTTAGTATTAAATAATGACAAAATTTACGACTGAGCAAGTAGACGATTTAGGGGAAAACCACATAGGAACATCTTCTGATACTCCTTTAAGAGCTGATGCTTTCGATATTTCTGATTCAGACAAGATAGAATCTATAAAAAAAGATGTAACTAATATATTAAACACATTAGGTTTAGACTTAACGGACGATAGTTTAAAAGGAACACCAAATCGTGTGGCTAAAATGTTTGTTAATGAAATTTTTGGAGGTTTAAATCCTGCAAAAAAACCAAGCGCTTCTGTTTTTGACAACAAGTATAAATATGGTGAAATGTTAGTAGAAAAAAACATTACTGTATATTCTACTTGTGAACATCATTTACTACCAATTGTTGGTCGCGCTCATGTAGCTTACATTTCTAATGGAACTGTTGTTGGCTTATCTAAAATGAATAGAATTGTAGATTACTTTTCTAAAAGACCTCAAGTCCAAGAACGCTTAACTATTCAAGTCGTTAAAGAACTTAAAAAAGTTTTAGGAACAGAAGACGTTGCCTGTGTAATAGACGCTAAACATTTGTGTGTAAATTCTCGTGGAATTAGAGACATTGAAAGCAGTACCGTAACATCAGAATTTGGTGGTAAATTTCAAGAAAAAGAAACGAAACGTGAGTTCTTGGATTACATTAATATGGACACAAATTTCTAAAACAAATCAGATTAATATTTTAAGAATAAACAAATGCAACTTTACAAACAGCATAACATAAAAATTTACAATTCGCTTACCGGCGAAAAAGAGCTTTTTACACCAATAAATAAAGATTATATTGGAATGTATGTTTGTGGACCAACTGTTTACAGTAACGTTCATTTAGGAAATGTTAGAACGTTTATGTCTTTTGACATGATCTTTAGATACTTTAAACATTTAGGCTATAAAGTTCGTTATGTTAGAAATATTACCGATGCTGGACATTTAGAAAACGATGCAGATGTTGGCGAAGACAAAATCACTAAAAAAGCACGTTTAGAGGAAATTGAACCTATGGAAATCGTGCAACGTTACACGGTAGATTTTCATAACATTTTAAACATCTTCAATTTTCTTCCACCAAGTATAGAACCTACAGCAACTGGACATATTATAGAGCAAATAGAGCTAATTAAAACTATTATAAAAAATGGTTTTGGTTACGAAATAAATGGTTCTGTTTATTTTGATGTCCATAAATATAACGAAACAAATAATTACGGGATTTTAAGCAAACGTAAGCTTGAAGATTTAATTCATAACACCAGAGAATTAGACGGACAATCGGACAAACGAAATCCTCAAGATTTTGCACTATGGAAAAAAGCTGAACCTACTCATATTATGCGTTGGCCAAGTCCTTGGAGCGATGGTTTTCCTGGATGGCATTTAGAATGTACAGCAATGAGTACAAAATATCTTGGCGAACAATTTGACATTCATGGTGGCGGAATGGACTTAAAGTTTCCGCATCACGAATGTGAGATTGCTCAAAACCAAGCAGCTATTGGAAAAGCACCTGTAAATTACTGGATGCACGCCAATATGCTAGAGCTTAATGGCGCTAGAATGTCTAAATCTACTGGAAACATTATTAATCCAAACGAATTACTTTCTGGGAAAAACGAAATTATGTCGCAAGCATTTAGCCCAAGCGTTATTCGTTTTTTCATGATGCAATCGTCTTACCGAAGCGTTTTAGATTTAACAAACGATGGGTTATTAGCCTCAGATAAAGGTTTTAATCGCTTAATGGAAGCAGTAAAATTAGTCGCAGATATTTCGGCTTCAAACACATCAACATTTAATGTTCAAGAATGGATACAGAAATGTTATGATGCTATGAATGATGATTTTAATACGCCTATTTTAATTGCACATTTATTTGAAGCTGTAAAAGTTATAAATGGATTAAAGGAAGAAAAATCATCTTTAACCCTAGAAGATTTAACGCTTTTTAAACAAACAATAAATGTATTTGTTTTTGATATTTTAGGACTTCAAACAGAAACACAAAGCAATGAAAAAGGCGCTAGTAAACTAAACGGAACTGTAGAATTATTAATACAACTACGTCATGAAGCTCGTGCTAATAAAAATTGGGCATTATCAGACCAAATTAGAGACCAATTATTAGAGTTAGGCATTAAACTTAACGATGGTAAAGATGGCACAACATTTAATCTATAAATTAAAGGCGCACGTTATGAAAAAACTCTTAATTGCGCCTTTTTTATTTCTTATAAAAATATACAAAACATTTATATCTCCATTTACTCCAGTTACGTGTAGATACCAACCAACTTGCTCTAGCTACACAAAAGAAGCTTTAGAAAAGCACGGTTTATTAAAAGGTAGTTGGCTTGGATTAAAACGTATATTTAGTTGTCATCCTTGGGGGAAATCTGGTTACGATCCAGTTCCTTAAACATATTAGTATGCTATTCTCTAAAATAAAATTATAAAACAGTTTAAGATAAACTATCTCGCTTTAAACTTAACTACAACTATAGCTTTGGTTAAAAATTAGAAATTCACTTTTTAAAAACTTAAGATATAGTATATTTACATCACATAAAAAACACGTATGCACTTATTAACTTTCGATTGGAATCCAACCACAGGTATAGATATTATAGGAAATTTTAAAATTCACTTCTACAGCTTAATGTGGATTGTAGCCTTTTTAGTTGGTTATAGAATTATGAAATACATCTTTAAGCATGAAAACGTTGCCGAAGAAAATCTAGACCCATTATTTATGTATACGGTTTTAGCAACAATGCTTGGCGCACGTTTAGGTCACGTAATATTTTATCAAACCGAACTTATTTTTCAAGATCCATTAAGTGTTATTTTACCATTTAAATTTGTTGGCGGTTTTGAATTTACAGGATTTCAAGGTTTAGCAAGTCATGGCGCAGCAATTGGAATTATTGTTAGTATGTATTTATATCGTAAAAAATACAACTACAAGTCTCTAATGTGGATATTAGATCATATTGTAATACCCGTAGCTTCTGGAGCTGTATTTATTAGAATGGGAAATTTTATAAACTCTGAAATTATTGGTAAAGTAACAGATAGTAATTTAGGTGTAAGATTTGTACAAGATTACTATACCAAAAGAGCTATAGTAAAAGAAACAGGTATTACAGATTATAAAGAAGCTTATGCAGCAGTAACTGACAATCCAAAATTTGCTCATTTATTAGAGGCTATTCCATTTAGACATGCAGCTCAACTATACGAATCTTTTAGCTACATATTTGTATTTGCAATCTTATGGTTTTTCTATAAAAAAACGAATAAAGGTGAACAATCTGGTTTCTTGTTTGGGTTATTTTTAGTTTTACTATGGACGGTAAGATTCTTTGTGGAGTTCATAAAAGAAGCACAAGTTGTTGGTAGAGAAGATTGGATTCTAGGTCTAAACACAGGACAAATATTAAGTATCCCTTTTATTATTATTGGTCTTTATTTTATGTTTGCTTACAAACCTAAAACGGTTGTTAAGTAATATGAAACTTTATATTTACAGCCTTTCAATTGCTTTTAGTATACTAGTATTCTCCTGTAAAAAGGAACAAAATAGTATTACAACAAAAGTAGAAGATGTTGTATTCACAAAAGAAGGAAAACTCACACTAACAAACGACTCTACAAAAACGGTAATTACTCAATTAGACATAGAATTTGCAGAAACCGAATACGAAACTCAAACTGGTTTAATGTATAGGAATTCAATGAAACAAAACCAAGGTATGCTCTTTATTTTTAAAGACGAAAAACCTAGAAGTTTTTATATGAAAAACACACGTATTCCTTTGGATATTATTTACATAAATGCAAATCAAAAAATAGTGAGTTTCCAAGAAAACGCAGAACCGTTTAATCAAAACTCCTTACCTTCTAACAAAGGAGCAAAATATGTTTTAGAAGTTAATGCTGGATTAGCAAAACAATGGAACTTACAGGTTGGCAATTCTATATCCTATATAAAAATGTAGGTATTACAAAAAGATTAATACATTTGTAAGTAATAACAACACTACTAAACTAAACAAAAAAAACAAATTGAGGAAAGCAACTGCAGCAGACAAGCAATTAGTTTCAGAAATATTAGTTTCTGCATTTTCCCCATTAGAAGAAAGTAGCGCTATAAATCTTGTTGTAAAACAAGATAAGAAAAGAATTAAGCGTATGCTTATTTTAATGGAATATCTTTTTGAAACAGCAATGTTATTTGGTGAGATTTACATTTCTGATAACAATAAAGCTTGTTTATTACTTAAGTATCCACTTAATGAAAAAGTTACATTAAAAACAATTGGTTTAGATATTAAATTAGCTTTTAAATGCATTGGATTAGAACGTGTTTTTGGCGTATTAAAAAGACAGCGAATTACAAAAAAACACGCTCCAAAAGAACACTATATTAGGCCTATGATTTTAGGTTCCAAAAACGATTCAATTGGAAAGGGAACTGCTGCTAGATTAATGATGGAAGTTCGACTAAAATTTAAAGACAACAAATTACCTGTAATAACTGACGCTGCATCTGAGGACAACGCTAAAATGTATCAGAAATTTGGTTTTAGAATTACCAAAACAGATGAATCCTTAGGCTTTCCAATTTACTTTTTAAGACTGAATTAATAGATTTAGTACACTAATTTACATTCAAAATATTTTAACGATTTGTACAGAAAGAAATACTTGTTTAAATCCGAAAGACTTGGTTATAGAAATTGGACTGAAAACGATTTAGCTGAATTTGCCAAAATTAACTCAGATAAAGAAGTTATGGAACATTTTCCAAAACCATTAACTAAAAAAGAAACATTTGAGTTTATTGAGCGACTTAAAACACATTATAAAACAAATGGCTATAATTACTTTGCTACAGAAATTTTAGAAACAGGTGAATTAATTGGCTTTATAGGATTAGCACATCAAGATTACATATCAGATTTTACACCTGCTACAGATATTGGTTGGCGATTAAAGAAGAGTGCTTGGGGAAATGGTTATGCTACCGAAGGTGCTAAAAAATGTCTTGAATATGCTTTTACAGAATTAAAATTAAATCACATAATTTCATTTTTTACAGAGAAGAATATAAAATCAGAAAAAGTGATGCTAAAAATTGGTATGACAAAAGCAGGCGTTTTCAATCATCCAAAGTTAAAAGATTATCCTGATTATGAAAAATGTATTTGTTACAAAATCACAAAACGTGATTGGCTACTTATAAATAAGTAATACATTTTTAATTTCATACCATATAATTATTTTTTTCTTTAGAGTTTATATTTAAATAAAATTGTCCTAAAAAAAATGCCTTAACTTTCGTTAAGGCATTTTAATATAGTTTAATTCAAAAACTGATTATTTTACTACTGTTTCATCAATTTCAACTTCTTTAGCTTTTAAAGATTCAGCTGCGCTTCCACGTTTAGCTGTATCATACATTATTGGAGTTGCAATAAATAAAGAAGAATATGTTCCAACTATTACACCTACAATTAATGCAAACATAAAGCCTTGAATAGATTCTCCTCCAAAAGTAAATATTGCTAATAACACTACTAATGTTGTTAAAGATGTATTTAAAGTACGACTTAATGTACTACTTAAAGACTTGTCAATAACTTTAGCAAATTCCATTCCTGTATACTCATTAAAGTACTCACGAATTCTATCAAAAACAACAACCGTATCATTTAAAGAATATCCAATTACAGTAAGAATTGCCGCAATAAACGCTTGGTCTATTTCCATAGAGAAAGGCATAAACTTATATGTTATAGAGAAAACTCCTAATACAATTAATACATCATGGAATACTGCTGCAACAGCTCCAAGAGAGAATTGCCATCTCTTAAATCTAAATAATATATATAAGAACACTACAATTAAAGACCCTAAAACAGCCCAAAATGAAGCTTTTTTAATATCATCTGCAATAGATGGAGAAACTTTGTACTGCTCCATTATACCTACTTGCTTAAACTCATTTGTATTATCTATAAATTGAGCATAAGTCAAACCTGGTAAATGTGGTTGCAAAGCTGTAAATAACTTTGTTCTAATTTCCTCATCTACTTCTTTAGCGGTTTCGTCTACTTTGTATTTAGTAGTTATATTTAAATCGTTGTTTTCTCCAACAGTTTTAGCTACAGCACTTCCAAAAACATCTGGCTTAGATAAGTCTGCAGAAATTTCGGCAGCACTAACCTCTTGAGCAAAACGAACTTTGTAAGTTCTTCCTCCAACAAAATCCACACCTTGATCTAAACCAACAGTAAATAATGATCCTAAACTTGCAATAATTAATGCTCCAGAAATAACGTAAGCAATCTTACGTTTTCTTAAAAACTCAATATTAATATTTCTAAACAAGTTTTTTGTAGCTCCAGTACAGAATGTTAAAACACCACCTTTACTAGCGCTCCAATCTATCAATAAACGTGTAATAAATATGGCCGTAAATAATGAAGTACCAATACCTATTAATAACGTAGTAGCAAATCCTTTAATTGGACCTGTACCAAATAAGAATAAAATTAATGCAGTTAAACCTGTCGTTATGTTAGCATCTAAAATAGATGATAATGCATTACTAAATCCATCTTGAATTGCAGAAGCTTGATCTTTGCCTTTTGCTAATTCTTCTTTAATACGCTCAAAAATAAGAACGTTTGCATCTACAGACATACCAATGGTTAATACAATACCTGCAATTCCAGGTAATGTTAATACTGCTCCTATTCCTGATAATACACCAAAGATTAATAAGATGTTAAATAACATTGCAATATCTGCATAAATACCTGCTTTTCCATAATAGAAAATCATCCACACTAAAACTAACGCTAATGCTATTAAGAAAGACATTGTTCCTGCGTCTATAGCTTCTTGACCTAAAGATGGTCCAACAACATCACTTTGAATAATATCTGCTCTTGCAGGTAATTTACCAGCACGCAATACGTTTGCTAAATCTACCGCTTCATTTAATGTAAAGCTTCCAGAAATTTCTGTTCTTCCTCCAGAAATCGCTCCATTACTATTTGGTGCAGATTGGACAACGTTATCCAAAACTACAGCAATTTGTCCTTGATTCTTAAATGCTGTTTCTGTAATTTTCTCCCAAACCTTAGAACCTTTTGCATTCATCTGCATGGTTACTACAGGTTTATTTAATTGGTTGTATTCTTGACGAGAATCATCCACAACGCCACCAGTTAATTCTGGCTTATTATCTCTATTCCCTTTTATAGCATAAAGCTCTACCAACTCGCTATCTTTACTTTCTTTACCAAATAAAAACTTTGCAAATTTTAATTCAGAAGGTAAAACTGCTTTAACTTCTTTAGAGTTTAACATCTCTAAAACAGTAGCTCTATCTGCTTTATTAAACATTGCTACAACTGGTCCACCTTGATAACCTTGACCTTTAATTAAATCTAATAACGGATTAACCTCTAAAATAGTTTCATCTTCTCCACCTGTTAAAGCCGCAATAGCTTTATCCTCTTCAGATAATTCTTCTTCAACTGATTCTTCCGAAACATCTTCTGTAGTTTCAGTTTTTGCTTTTAAAACTTCGTTTGCTTGAACAATAAAAGGTAAAACCTCTTGTCCTTTAAATGGATACCAAAACTCTAATTCTGCAGTACTTGTAATTAAATCTGTAGCTCTTTCAACATCTTTAACTCCAGGCAATTCTACTAAAATACGTCCAGTTGTTCCTAAGCGCTGAATATTAGGAGAAGCAACTCCAAATTGATCAATACGTGTGCGTAACACCTCTAAAGCCGAAACTATAGATTCGTCTACTTTACGACCTAAGACTTCTTTTATTTTATCATCAGAATCGTTTGGACTAATTCCTTCTGTTTCTGCTAAAGAACGTGTTGCAAAAACATCTGGAGACGCTAATTTCTTATCGCCTTTAACAGCATCAAAAGACGTATAAAAATCTTCTAAATACGTGTTTTGAGAATCCTTCTGTAACTCATCTGTATCGTTTAATGCTTGTCTAAAAGCTGGATCTTTAGAGTTATTCGCTAAACCAATTAAGATATCTTTTACAGATACTTGTAAAATTACATTTAAACCACCTTTAAGGTCTAATCCTAATTTCATTGAATTCTCTTTTACTTCAGAAAATGTACTTCCTAAAAATACAGATTCTTTAGACTGAGATAATGAATCTAAATAATTTGCTGTTAAGCGACTAACTTGTTGATTTGCATCTTTTGCTGATGCATCTACTTGACTTGTTGCGTATGCGCTAGCGTTACTTTCTTCTGCGTTGTTTTTAAATGTAAACGACAGTTGATAAATACTTACTAAACCGAATAATATCGCAAAAAGTGTTACTAAACCTTTATTTTGCATAATTCTTATTGTTTTATGGTCAAATTTTAAACCGAGCAAATATATAATTTACTAGAAAATCTGACAATTATTTAATTGTTTAAATGATTGTTTTTTAGGTGAAATACCTATGTGCTTTTTCAGGATTGAATTACTGTTGAAAAGTCACTTTAAAATGAAGTTATACTCTTGGTCCAGCTCTTACTTCTGGAATATTATGAAGCGTATTACTTAAACAGAATACAATATTTTGCTTTAAAGCAACTGTATTCTTAATAGCAACAGCTAAATCTTTATACTTTATAGGTTGAAGTGCTGTATAAACATTTGGATTTGCCGAACGATCAAATTCACTTTTATGTTCTATAATTTTTTTATGATCAAAACCTGAAATTGGTCTAGTTGGTTTATTAATCTCGTATATATCTAATTTGATATTAGAGTTATTTGAGATATCAGAAAGTTTATAAATTAATGACTGTATTTTTAAAACACCTTGATCACTATTATAATTTAGTGTTAAGTTACCGTTTTCATCTTTAGACATTAAAACATTTGTAGCTCCTAAATCTAATAGCTGTAATTCTACTTCCTGTATAGTTTTATTAACATCTTGAGATGATACAAACTCCGAAAAATGAAATTTTATTTCCTGATTAGGCACAGAAAATCTTTGTTGGTTAACAACAAAAAACAACAACATTGCAATTAATCCGCCAAAAAGACATTTAGTTTTCACGCTGTAAATATAAGGATTATTGATGAAAGACCAGTATTTGAAATAAATAGGAGGAAATATTTATAAACAAAAAAGCAACTCGAAAGTTGCTTTTTTAATTCGTAATTAAATATTATTTATTGCTTAACTGCATCCGCTGCTTTATAACCTTCTGGAATTGTCATATCAAATTTATCATCCGAAACTGTTTCTTTTACAATTTCAGTGACTTCATTTGTAATATTAAGAACCATTCCCATTTGATTCACTTTCCCTTTGGTTAAAAGTGGCATCCCTTTTATCTTACTAGCATAAGCAATATTTTGAGCCGTAATTGCCATAGAAATTTCATCTGTAACAAATAACTCCATTTCCATCTTAACTCCATTAGTCATCATTGTCATAAAATATTGTTTACACTCGTATCCTAATATTGTTTTAGTTTCTGTTCCCTTATTTACTTCAATCTTTTGATCACCAACCTTTGCCTCTAAATCTCCTTTAGAAGATTTTTCGTAGGTTTTCCCCATCATTGGATTATTCATTAAAACCAAAACCTCATCTGTTTTTGAAGCATAAACAGATACTATATCTCCTGTCATAGGACTCTTTATTTCTGTTCTTGAATTAGACGCCTTAACATATTGAGTCATTGACATAATACCCATTAATGCCAATTGAGATTGCATTTGTGGATCATCTGAAGACATTGTTTGTTGTGAAACTATTTTACCCTCAAAATTAGATTGTGCAACTGTTACAAATGTGATTAATAACAATGCTAACTGAATTACTTTTTTCATTTTTTTTCTGTTTTAACAAAAAAACAAAGACTGTATTGATACAGTCTTTATTTCTTATTTGATTTAAAATATATTATAGTTCTAATAAACCATTAGTTGCTTTTACACCAACTGCAGACTCTGCTAGTTTTGCTTTTTCTGCATCTGTTAAGCTAATTTCAACAATTCTATCAATTCCATTTACTCCTAAAACACAAGGAACTCCTATAGCTAAATCAGACAAACCAAACTCACCATCTAATAATGCCGAACAAGGAAAAATCTTTTTAGTATCGCAAGCAATTGCTTGAACCATTCCTGATACTGCTGCTCCAGGCGCATACCAAGCAGATGTTCCTAATAAACCTGTTAATGTAGCTCCACCGACTTTAGTGTCTTGAACTACTTGATCCATTCGTTCTTCAGATAAAAACTCTGAAACAGAAACACTATTTCTAACTGCTTTACCTATTAATGGCACCATACCTTTATCGCTATGTCCACCAATTACCATTCCATCAACATCGCTTATTGGCGCACCTAAAGCTTCTGCTAATCTATATTTAAAACGTGCAGAATCTAAAGCTCCACCCATTCCAATAATTCTATTTTTTGGTAAACCTGTTGTCTTATGAACTAAATAAGTCATTGTGTCCATTGGATTACTAACAACAATAATTATTGTGTTTGGAGAATTTTGGATTAAACTAGATGATACTGATTTTACAATACCTGCATTAATTCCAATTAATTCCTCACGAGTCATTCCTGGTTTTCTAGGAATACCAGATGTAATTACACAAACATCAGATCCCGCAGTTTTAGAATAATCGTTTGTAACTCCTGTTATTTTAGTATCGAAACCATTTAATGAAGCTGTTTGCATTAAATCCATTGCTTTACCTTCTGCAAAACCTTCTTTAATATCTAATAATACTACTTCACTTGCAAAGTCTTTAATTGCTATATATTCTGCACAACTTGCTCCTACTGCTCCTGCTCCAACTACTGTTACTTTCATATTTATTTTTCTTTATTTAAGATAGTTATTAATAATTTTATAAAAATAATAATTATATTTTGTTAAAACGAAAAAACTCAAGGGTTTATATTTCCGTTTTAATTATTTATGCTTTAATTCGTTTTTTTAGCTCAAAAAAACTATTTCTCTATTCCTAAATCAACATTTCTTTTGTTAAAACAATAGTTAACACCAAAATTAAGATTAGAATAATCACCAACAGTAAACATTGTATTTACAGAAAAATTATTAAATCTATAATTAACATTAAAATCTGCTTTAAAATTAGTTTTTGATGTATTTAAAGTTGCTAATGATTGATTTAATATCTCTAAAAGCAACTCTCCTGTTCCACTTACCTTATAATCAAATTTTGATGATGTTAATCCTAAAGATGATGAAAAATCAAAATTCTTATAACTTTTAGAACCTACCAAATTAAATCCGAAAGTTTCTCCATCTACAGCAATACCGTTTATTGTTCCTAATTGTAAATTAGCAGCATTAAATGTATCCTCAACAGATGTATTTGAATAATTGAATAACACTCCAAAATGATATGAACTCTCTTTTAACGATTTTATCCATTGATTTAAATGATGTGAAACTCCAAAACCAAAAGACTGATAATTAGTATCGTTGATTTTAATATTTGGCGCATAACGCACAATTAAGTTTGTTTGTTTCCACAAACCAACACTAGCTTGCAATTGCCCATGTTTTACCGTTTTTTCATTAATTCCTTCAGGAGCATCAAACTCGAAAGAGTCACCATTAATACTTCCTTCTAAAACTACAACATCATCATTCCCTAAAGCTGTTGGAATATATGCGAATGTTGATGAACCTTGTATTTGAATATTTTGAAGTTCTGATTCATTTACCAAAAAAGTCTTATTCTTATTAGTAATCAACAACAAATTATATTGTAAAGAGGCTTCAATTTCAAAGATTTTTTTAGGCGTAAAATTAGTATACCAACCTCCAGAAGACTGATATGTTGGTGCCTCTGCCGCAGGTGTAATATATTTTTCTGTAAGAAAAATTAAATCACTCGCTACAGCATTAATATCATTTAATTGTGCTTGAGCAGAAAAACCACTCAAGCTAATTAATATAAAAAATAACTTACGCATCAATATTAGCGTAAACTGCATTTTTCTCAATAAATTCACGTCTTGGCGGAACCTCATCTCCCATTAACATAGAAAACACTCTATCTGCCTCTATACCATTATCTATTTGGATTTGACGTAACGTTCTAAATTCTGGGTTCATTGTTGTATCCCATAACTGAGTTGCATTCATTTCTCCAAGACCTTTATAACGCTGAATTTTTGCACCATCGCCATATTCTGCCATCAAAGCTAAACGCTCTTCATCGTTCCAAGCATACTGTTTTTTTGCTCCTTTTTTAACTAAAAACAAAGGTGGTGTTGCAATATAAACGTGTCCATTTTCAATTAGTTCTTTCATATAACGGAAAAAGAACGTTAAAATTAAAGTTTCAATATGAGAACCATCTATATCAGCATCACACATTATTACAATTTTATGGTAACGTAATTTTGAAAGGTTTAAAGCTTTACTATCTTCTTCTGTTCCTATAGTAACACCTAAAGCTGTAAATATATTTTTAATTTCTTCGTTTTCAAAAACCTTGTGTGTCATTGCTTTTTCTACGTTAAGAATCTTACCTCTTAATGGTAAAATAGCTTGAAAAGCACGATCTCTACCTTGCTTAGCTGTTCCGCCTGCAGAATCTCCCTCGACTAAATACACTTCACATTTAGCAGGATCTTGCTCAGAACAATCTGATAATTTACCAGGCAAACCACCAATACTCATTACTGTTTTACGCTGAACCATTTCACGTGCTTTTTGAGCTGCGTGACGTGCTTGAGCTGCTAAAATAACTTTTTGAACAATAATTTTGGCATCATCTGGATTTTCCTCTAAATAATCTGATAACATTTCTGAAACAGACTGACTTACCGCTGCAGAAACTTCACGATTACCCAATTTTGTTTTAGTCTGACCTTCAAATTGTGGTTCTTGCACTTTTACAGAAACAATTGCAGTTAAACCTTCACGGAAATCATCTCCAGCAATATCAAACTTTAATTTGTCTAACATTCCTGATTCGTCAGCGTATTTTTTAAGCGTATGTGTTAATCCACGACGGAAACCAGATAAATGTGTCCCTCCTTCATGCGTATTAATATTATTTACATAAGAATGTAAATTTTCAGCATAAGATGTATTATAAATCATAGCAACCTCAACCGGTACACCATTTTTCTCACCTTCAAAAGCAATAACATCTTTCATTAATGGATCTCTAGACGCATCTAAGAACTTAATAAATTCTTTTAAACCTTCTTCAGAATGAAATGTTTCACCTTCAAAAGAACCATCTTCTTTAGTCGCTCTTTTATCAACTAAATGAACTGTGATTCCCTTATTTAAATAAGCCAATTCACGCATACGGCTTGCAAGCGTATCGTAATTATATTCTAAAGTTTGTTTGAAAATAGTTGAATCTGGCTTAAAAGTAACAATTGTTCCTCTTTTATCCGTATCACCTATGGCCTTTACAGGGTACATAGATTTACCACGTTCATATTCTTGCTCCCAAATTTTACCGTCTCTATAAACCGTTGCTCTTAAATGTTCAGAAAGTGCATTTACACAACTTACACCAACACCATGAAGTCCACCAGATACTTTATAAGAATCCTTATCAAACTTTCCTCCTGCACCAATTTTAGTCATTACAACCTCTAATGCCGAAACACCTTCTTTTTTGTGCAAACCAACAGGAATACCACGACCATCATCTTCTGTGGTAATTGAATTATCCTCGTTAATAGTAACTGTAATATTATTACAATGTCCTGCTAACGCCTCATCAATCGAATTATCTACAACCTCATATACTAAATGGTGTAAACCTCTAACACCAACATCTCCAATATACATTGAAGGACGCATTCTTACGTGCTCCATCCCTTCTAATGCCTGAATACTATCCGCTGAATATCCTTCCTTATTGAACTCTTCTTTTGCTTCGCTCATATATTTATTATTACTTATTTCAAATTAACATTAAATAATTACTCAACTAAAAATGAGCAACACACAAATATAATAAAAAACAAAGCTTATTCTAAGAGTTTATAGCGTACAAAACTCTTTTTATCAACAATTGTTAATTTCAACAAAAAAGCCTAAAAATGCTTAAAAACAGCCTTAAATTAAATCTTTCTATTTTTACAACAACTCAACTAATAGATATTTTAAGCAAAACACCTTAGAAGCTATAATTTAACAATATTAAAGGTTGGTTTTTATTCTGTTTTCAACTTATTTCTTCTATAACACTCTGGAAGAACTATTACTATTATTAATAACAACTTATTCAACACAACAAATAAAAAATTTCAATTAAAAAATTCTACAGTATATTTGTATACTGAATAATATCTTATGAAACATTTATTACTATTCTTATTTATTAGTTCTTTTAGTTATAGCCAAACTTGGCAATCTGTTCCTAACCTTCCGGAAAACACAAATGGAACTAGATTTGATGATGTGTTTTTTTTAAACGAGAATCTTGGATGGGCTCTAAATGGTTATGCCGCTAGAGCCTACAAAACTACAGATGGAGGGCTAAACTGGACACTTCAAGTTACTCAAGGTGACCTAGGTGGTAGTTTTTATTTTAGAAACATAGAATTCTTAGATGCAAATATTGGCTTTATTGGAACCATAAACAATAGTTTTTTTAAAACAGTAGATGGCGGAGATAACTGGTCAAGAGTTGATGCTATTACTCCTTATCCTGCTGCTATATGTGGAATTAACGCAGTACAAGGCACTTCAACTATATATGCTTGTGGCGCTTACTTCTCTCCTGCTTACATTATAAAATCTATAGATAGCGGCTTAACTTGGAGCAGTACAGATATGAGCGCTTATGCTAATACACTTGTAGAGCTTAAGTTTGTTGATGAAAACATAGGCTACGCAGCAGGAAGCAGTACTAACGGAGCTAATGTTTTAAAAACTATAGATGGAGGATTAAACTGGACAGAAGTCTACAATTCTAATATTATAGGTGAGTATATCTGGAAATTACAATTTGTAGAAAATAATCCAAATATTATTTATGGTTCTTTATACGCTACAGGAACTAATCCAGGAAAACTAGTAAAATCTTTTGACGCTGGTTTAACATGGGTAGCTTTAGATGCGCCAGAAACTGACATTCAAGCGGTTGGTTTTATTTCTCAAACCAAAGGTTGGATGGGCGGACACAATACTGGTTTTTTCGAAACAATAGACGGTGGAACAACTTGGACAGATATTAGTACTGGAGGAAACCTAAATAGAATTATGGTTTTAAGCCCTACAAAAGCATATGCATCAGGATCTACTATTTACAAATACACCACTGAATCTTTAGGGACTGAAGATATTAACGATTTAAGAAATGAATTAGCTATAAAATTAAATTCTAATCCTGTTCAAAATAATTTAGAGCTTTCAATAGATTTTAGAGCTGCAGACAAAATGGTTATTGAATTGTATAATACAAATGGCAAATACCTTAAACTACTAAGTAGAGATCATATCAGTAATTCAGGTATTAAAGAATATAAATTTAATGTTAGTGAATTATCCTCTGGAAGCTATATAGTAACCTTCCATAGCAACACAGGTAGAAGTTCGAAGAAATTTATAAAAAGTTAAACACATTACATCTCTGCAAACAAAAAGACCAACTATTTAGTTGGTCTTTATGTTTTAAATTAAATATATTTTTTATGGAATATTCAAATACTTATGTGTTTGTAAAGAGATTTTCCATTGCGGATGTTTCATTACATAATCTACAATTTCCGGAACTACTTTATCACGTTTACTCCATTCTGGTTGTAAGTACAAAATACAATCTTCACTTACTTTAGCAGCTTGTTCCTCAGCAAAACGAAAATCGTCTTGGTTATAAACAATTACTTTTAACTCGTTTGCTTTATCGTAAACACTTTGCTTTGGTAACTTTAGTTTTTTAGGAGATAAACAAATCCAATCCCAAGTTCCACTTAGCTCATAAGCGCCAGAAGTTTCTATATGAACTTGCATATTTTTAGCTCTTAATTGGCTTGTTAACTCAGTCATATCCCAAGTTAGTGGCTCTCCACCAGTAACTACAATTGTATCACTAAACTTTTTAGCATTAGCAACAATAGTTTCGGTTTTTGTTGGCGGATGTAAATCTGCGTTCCAACTTTCTTTAACATCACACCAATGGCAACCAACATCGCAACCACCAACTCTAATAAAATAAGCTGCAGTTCCTTTATGGAAACCTTCACCCTGTATAGTATAAAATTCCTCCATTAAAGGTAAAAGCAATCCTTTATCTACTAATTGTTGCGTATCTTTTTTCATAGTCTGCAAATATAACTAAACACTATAAATAACAAAGTCATTCCTTAAAAGTATTCATTCCTTAGTTTGGTTTTTATTGCTAAAAATTTAGCGTACTTTTATGCCAAATTATAATTTTATGAGTCGCAAAGAAGCCTTTTTTAATCATATTCAAGAAGGAAACACTTTTAAAGGAGATTTTATAACCCTTGGTTCCGCTATGTTAGATGGCGAAACAGTAAAAGATGCTTTTGTTAAAATCCCATTAAAAACATTAAATCGTCACGGATTAATCGCAGGTGCAACTGGTACAGGGAAAACAAAATCTTTACAGGTTTTAGCAGAGAATTTAAGTGAAAAAGGTATACCTGTTTTACTTATGGATATTAAAGGTGATCTAAGTGGAATTGCGCAACCAAGTCCAGGACACGCTAAAATTAATGAACGTCACGAAAAAATTGGACTTCCCTTTAACAGTAAAAGTTTCCCTGTTGAATTATTAACGCTTTCTGAACAAAATGGCGTTAGATTACGAGCAACAATAAGCGAATTTGGTCCAGTTTTAATTTCAAGAATTCTTGATGTTACAGAAACACAGGCCGGAATTATTTCTGTTGTTTTTAAATATTGCGACGACAATAAATTACCTCTTCTTGATTTAAAGGATTTTAAAAAGATTTTGAATTACGCCACTAATGAAGGAAAAGAAGAATTCACAGAAGAGTACGGAAGAATATCATCTAGCTCCACAGCAGCGATTCTTAGAAAATTAATTGAGATTGAACAACAAGGTGGAGATATTTTCTTTGGTGAAAAAAGTTTTGAAGTTGAAGATTTAACACGTCACGATGAAAATGGAAACGGATATATTAACATTTTACGTTTAACAGATATTCAAGATAAACCTAAGTTGTTCTCTACATTTATGTTAAGTCTTTTAGCTGAAATCTATGAAACATTTCCTGAGCAAGGCGATTCTGGTCAACCAGAATTAGTGTTGTTTATAGATGAAGCACACTTAATTTTCAATAATGCATCTAAAGCGCTTTTAAGCCAAATAGAAAGTATTGTAAAATTAATTAGAAGTAAAGGTATTGGGATTTACTTTGTTACTCAAAACCCAACTGATGTTCCTGAAGAAGTTTTAGGTCAATTAGGATTAAAAATTCAGCACGCGTTAAGAGCTTTTACGGCAAAAGACAGAAAAGCCATAAAATTAACCGCACAGAATTATCCAGATACAGAATATTATGACACTGCAGATGTACTTACCTCTTTAGGTATTGGAGAAGCACTGGTTAGCGCCTTAGACGAAAAAGGAAGACCTACACCATTAGCTGCTACTATGATGCGTGCACCAATGAGTAGAATGGATGTACTAACACCTAAAGAATTATCTACTTTAATAAACGAATCTGATTTAGTCAAAAAGTACGCAGAAAATATAGACAGAGATAGCGCTTACGAACTTTTAAACAAGAAAATAGAAGAAGCAGAAACCATTAGAAAAAAAGCTAAAGCTCAAGAAGAAGCTAGAAAAGAAAAAGAACGCAAATCAACTTACACATCTCGTAGAACAACTACAAGACGCAGCACAGCACAAAATCCAATAGTAAAAGTATTAACAAGTGCTACTTTTATTAGAGCGGTTTTTGGTATTCTAAAAAAAGTAATTAAATAATAAAACTCATTATGAAAAACATATTATTCACTTTAACTATCGTTGGACTTATTGCAATGTCTTGCTCTAAATCTCCAAACCGTTTTGCTATAGAAAATCACAGTATTGGTTTATTAACAGATTCAACTCAAATTAAAGATTTAGCAACCATATTTGACTTAGATTCTGTGGTTAACCTTTCTAAAGGAAATAAATTCACAGACAGAATAAACGATATTGATGTTTTTGAAAAAGGCGGAAAACTACTATTAACTCTTTCTCCTAAATCTGTTTCAGATAGCACCTCAACCATTGAAGCAATTAAAGTTTATGACAAACGTTTTAAAACGACAGAAGGTATAAATACTGAAAGTACTTTTGGCGATATCAAAACAAAAATGAAGATTAAAAAAATTGAAAATACTATTAGAAACATTGTTGTTTTCTTAGAGAATTCTCCCGTATATTTAACTATAGATAAAAAAGAATTGCCCGCAGAATTTCAATTTGATATGTCTAAAAAAATTGAAGCAATTAATATTCCTGATACTGCTAAGATTAAGTATTTTATGATTGGTTGGTAATTTAGTTATCAGTAATTTAGTCTACAGTAGGCAATATTACTTTTGTTTTTAAATTCTTCTTAAATTTATAAAAATGAAAAAAATCATATTTACAATATTAGCATTAGGAATATTAGCCTTTGGTCTTTATTGGAGTATTGAATTTTTTCAATTTGCAAAAGGAGTAAAAGCAGATACACCAAAATTTGTAGAACAATTCCTTAAAAATGAAATTCAAAATGGTGACATTATTTTTCAAACTTCAAAATCAAGTCAAAGTAAAGCTATACAACTTGCAACAAACTCTAAGTATAGTCATATGGGAATTATCTATAAAATTGACAATCAATTTTACGTCTACGAAGCTGTACAACCTGTAAAATTAACTTTTCTTAAAAATTGGATAAATCGTGGTAAAAACAGACATTATGTTATAAAACGACTTAAAAACTCAGCTAAAATCCTAACTCCAGAAACTTTAGTAAAAATGAGACAAGTTGGAGATAAATATAAAGGTAAAAATTATGATCTTTATTTTGAATGGTCTGATGATAAAATTTATTGCTCGGAACTTGTTTGGAAAATATATAAAGAAGGCGGAAATATTGAAATTGGAAAACTTGAAGAATTATCAGATTTCGATTTAAATCATAAAGTTGTAAAACAAAAAATGAAAGAACGTTATGGAGATAATATTCCAATGGGAGAAAAAGTAATATCTCCAGCACAAATGTTCAACTCAAACAAATTGAAAACTGTATTTAAAAATCATTAAATTCTTTTAATTGTCTAATCATTCTATGAAATAATAATTAAAAATGAGCAAAAAATATCACATTCAAAATTCACCATTTATAGTTCCAACTACAGACGGAAAAGTTATTGAAGAACATTTTGGACAAGCCACAGATGGTAATAAAAACATAAGTATTGCACATATGATTGCGCCAGCTGGTTGGAGCGAACCTTATCAGACTCCAGAATTTGACGAGTACACGTATATTATTCGTGGAAAAAAACAATTTATAATTGATGGTGAAATCATTATTCTTGAAGCTGGACAAAGCATTAAAATAGAAAAACACACCAGAGTACAATACTCTAATCCATTTGTAGAAGCTTGCGAATATATGGCTATTTGTACACCAGCGTTTTCTATGGATTTAGTAAACCGTGAAGCCGAATAATTATGAGTCAACTTTTAATAAAATCTATTGGTACAGGATTAAATAGCTTAAGTTATGTTGCTCCGAAAGCAAGTATAAAAAAAGCGTTAAAATTATTTTCTACACCTAGAAAAGGTCGTGTTTCTAAGAATCAAAATGAATTTTTAAGCACATCAGAAGAAAAAACTATTTTCTACAACAGTTTTCCTATTCAAACCTACCATTGGGAAACAAAAAATCCAAAAGGCACTATTTTATTAGCACATGGCTGGGAAAGCAATAGTTTTAGATGGAAAAAACTTTCTAAACAATTAATAGAACAAAATTATAATATTATAGCAATAGATGCTCCAGCGCACGGAAAATCTGGCGATAAAACATTTACAGCAATACAATACGCTGCTTTTTTAAACGAAGTTTGTAATACATATAATCCAAATCATATTATTGGTCATTCGGTTGGTGGAATGGCAAGCATCTTCTTTTTACACGATTACCAAAATACGTCGATTGAAAAGTTAATTACACTTGGAGCACCATCTGAATTTGATCAAATATTTTTGAACTATACTAATATGATGGGTTACAACAAAACTATCAGCAAGGGTCTAGACAATTACATCTTTGATAACTTTGGCAAATTTCCATCAGAATTTTCTTCGGCTAAATTCAGTGAAAAGATTTCAGCTAAAGGCTTAATAATTCACGATATTAAAGACAAAATAATTCCTTTTAAAGAAGCAGAATTAATTCATAAGCACTATAAAAACTCAACCTTATTAAAAACAGAAGGATTTGGTCACGGCTTAAAAGACCAAAGTGTAAATGATGCTATAATTAAATTCTTAAATCAATAATAGACTATCTTTGCTCTATGGAAGAAAAATTGACACGTCTAAATAAATTTTTAAGTGAGGTTGGTTATTGCTCTCGTAGAGAAGCAGATCGCTTAATAGATGCTGGTAGAGTAACTATTAATGGCGTTGTTCCGGAAATGGGAACTAAAGTTACAACGACTGATAACGTAGAAGTAGATGGTAAAGTAATAAACGAACGCAAAACGGACTTTGTATATTTGGCTTTCCATAAACCAACAGGTATTGTTTGTACTACAGATACGCATGTAGAAAAAGACAATATTATAGATTATATAAATTACCCAAAACGTATTTTTCCTATTGGACGTTTAGATAAACCTAGTGAAGGCTTAATTTTTATGACTGATGATGGAGATATTGTAAACAAAATTCTTAGAGCGAATAATAATCACGAAAAAGAATATATAGTTACAGTTGACAAAGCTATTTCTCAGACGTTTATAGAACGAATGAGTAAAGGTATTTATATTGAAGATTTAGACAAAACAACAAAACCTTGTATTGTAACTAAAATTACACCAACTAAGTTTAAAATTATTTTAACGCAAGGTTTAAATCGTCAAATTCGTAGAATGTGTGATTACTTAAATTACGAGGTTTTAACTCTAAAACGTACGCGAATAATGAATATCCCACTTGATATTCCTGTTGGAGAATATCGAGAATTTACTTCTGAAGAATTAAAAACTTTAAACGAACTTTTGGAGTCTTCTACAAAAACTTACGAATCTAAGCTAGTAGAACGTGAAGGAAGAAGATCTCCAAAAAGAGATCGAACAAAATCCGATTCTAAGCCAGAAGAAGCTCCAGAACCAACATCTGAACCAAGAATAATAAGAAACACTATAAATAGAAGAAAATAATGCCACAACCTTTTCATTTAGCTATTCCTGTAACTAACCTTGAAGAATGTCGTGTGTTTTATCGCGATATTTTAAATTGTGAAGAAGGCAGAAGTAGTAATCATTGGGTTGATTTTAATTTCTTTGAACACCAATTAGTGATTCATTTAGACGAAAATAAAACTGAAGCAGTATCTAATCCTGTAGATGGGAAAGAGGTTCCTGTTCCTCATTTTGGTGTTGTTTTAGAATGGGATATCTTCCACAATTTTGCAGAAAATTTAAAACAAAAAAACATAAACTTTATAATAGAACCTTATATAAGATTTGAAGGTTTAGTTGGCGAACAAGCTACTATGTTTTTTAAAGATCCGTCTGGAAATGCTTTAGAATTTAAAAGTTTTAAAGATCAAACTCAATTATTTGCTAAATAGCTTAACTTCTGATGCTTTAAAAATTAGAAAAACGACAATAAAAGCTACTAATAAAATAACATCGGCTTTAAATACATAATAAGGCCAATCTCCTAAATAATCTAAAATAGAAGTAGATTTTGGTTTTTGGTTTAAATAACCATAATTAGAATTCAACACTTTATTTAATCCAAAAATTATTGCCACATATACTTGGAACGCTAAAAAAGATTTTAAAACACTACGCCATTTAGGTCGTAATTTAAAAACAATAATTTCATAACTTATAATTACTAATAAGCCTAAGTGTACAATCCAATATCTAAAATAATCAAAACTAGGAAAACCAATTTCTATATCTGGCGTAATTACACCTTGTAATGTTCCTACAATAATCCAGAACACTAAAACCTCGAACATCCAAAAACGTCTGCAATAAGTATATACTGGAATTAGTATTGCTAACAAACTACACAGATATAAAGGTAAATCCTCCTGAATACTATAACTATCAAATAGTGCCTTCTTTAAATGAAAAACAATAACTACTAAAGAAACAAAAAGAGATAATAAAAAACTAATCCGTTCTTTAATTGTATTAGATTTTGACTTCGCTAACTTTACGATAACTACAGCAATTATTACAGCTAATATTATGGGAATAATATGCTCTACACTACCTATTTTAACTCTATATAAATCCATAAAAAAACCTGAAAAATTATTTTCAGGTCTAAATATAAGTGTATTTTTCTAATATTAATTAGAAGCTGATCTATGTCTTTCTCTAGCTAATAAAGTATTCTTTAAGAGCATTGCTATTGTCATTGGTCCCACTCCACCAGGAACTGGTGTAATAAAACTTGCTTTTTTACTTACGTTTTCAAAATCTACATCTCCAGTAATTACATAACCTCTTTTATTAGAATCGTCTGGAACACGAGTAATTCCAACATCTATAATTACAGCATCATCTTTTACCATTTCTGCTTTTAAGAAGTTTGGAACTCCTAATGCTGAAATTATAATATCTGCTTGAGATATAATTTGAGTGATGTTTTTAGTATGACTATGTGTTAATGTTACTGTTGAGTTTCCAGGAAAACCTTTTCGTCCCATTAAAATACTCATTGGTCTTCCAACAATATGAGAGCGACCAATAACTACAGTATGCTTTCCTTTTGTATCTACATTATATCTATCCAATAATTCTAAAATCCCAAATGGTGTTGCTGGAATAAAAGTAGACATATCTAATGCCATTTTTCCAAAATTTGTAGGATGAAAACCATCTACATCTTTATCTGGATTTACTGCCATTAATACTTTTTGAGTATTAATTTGTGGTGGTAATGGTAGTTGAATTATAAAACCATCAATATCATCGTTCTGGTTTAAATCTTCAATTGTATCTAATAATTCTATTTCACTTGTTGTATTAGACAAATTAACCATTGTAGATTCAAAACCTACACGTTCGCAAGCACGAACTTTACTTCCAACATAAGTTAAACTAGCTCCATCATTTCCAACAATTACAGCTGCTAAATGCGGCACTTTTTCACCATTAGCCTTCATCTTATCGACTTCGACTTTGATTTCGTTTTTAATGTCGTTACTTACTTTTTTACCATCTAAAATTGTCATACTTCAAAAAGATTTCAGGTTACAGAATTGTAATAGTTAATTATATTAAAATAAGTTTAACGCATATTTTTCATAGCCTGCATCATTTTTTTTCCGCCGCCACCTTGCATCATTTTCATCATTTTACTCATCTGCTGAAATTGCTTCAACAATTGATTAACCTGAGTTACAGATGTTCCAGAACCTTTACCAATTCGTTTTTTACGACTTGCGTTAATTACGCTTGGATTTGTTCTTTCTTCAACCGTCATAGAATGAATTATAGCTTCAATACCTTTAAAAGCATCGTCGTCTATATCTACGTCTTTCATCATTTTACCTGCACCAGGAATCATCCCGATAAGATCTTTCATATTACCCATTTTTTTGATTTGCTGAATTTGTTTTAAGAAATCATCAAATCCAAATTGGTTTTTTGCTATTTTTTTCTGAAGCTTTCTAGCTTCTTCTTCATCAAATTGATCTTGTGCACGTTCTACTAAAGAAACAACATCTCCCATTCCAAGAATACGATCTGCCATACGAGATGGATAGAAGACATCTATAGCTTCCATTTTTTCTCCTGTACCAATAAACTTAATTGGTTTATTTACAACAGACTTAATCGAAATTGCAGCTCCACCACGTGTATCTCCATCTAATTTTGTAAGTATTACTCCATCAAAATTTAAAATATCGTTAAAAGCTTTTGCTGTATTTACAGCATCTTGACCTGTCATAGAATCCACAACAAATAATGTTTCTTGTGGCTCTATAGCTTTATGAATATCTGAGATTTCAGCCATCATAGCTTCATCTACTGCTAAACGACCAGCAGTATCTATAATAACTACGTTATGACCGTTTTCTTTTGCATGTGCTATACCAGCTTGTGCTATTGCAACTGGATTAGTATTTCCTTTGTCGCTATAAACATCTACTTTAATTTGCTCTCCAACAACATGTAATTGATCAACTGCGGCTGGTCTATAAACATCACAAGCAACTAATAAAGGTTTCTTTGTTTTTTTATTTTTTAAGAAGTTAGCTAATTTTCCAGAAAATGTCGTTTTACCAGAACCTTGCAAACCAGACATTAAAATTACAGTTGGTTTTCCAGATAGGTTAAGCCCTTCTGCATCTCCACCCATAAGTTCAGTCAACTCATCTTTAACAATCTTAACCATTAATTGACCTGGCTGAAGCGTTGTTAATACGTTCTGACCTAATGCTTTATCTTTTACACGAGCGGTAAAATCTTTAGCAATTTTAAAGTTAACATCGGCATCTAAAAGCGCTCTACGTACTTCTTTTAAAGTTTCGGCAACGTTTACTTCTGTAATGCTACCATGTCCTTTTAGTACATGTAGTGCTTTATCTAACTTTTCGCTTAAATTATTAAACATAGTGTTTTTTGTATTCAGTTATCAGTCTGCATTAAGCATTCTGAGTTTTAATATTAAGTTGCAAATTTAAGTGTTTTTAGTGGGATTTTAAAGTTTGAAATTCTATAATATTTATCTAAAAAATAATATTAAACCTATACTTAAAATTATTATAATTCTTATTATTAGATATTTTAAAAACGAGCTGCTTTTTTTTGAAATGAGATACAATGACAGTATTAATGAAATAACCAACCCTACTAAAGGAAGTAAAGTTAAAACAGTCGCTCCAGGCCAATGCATTATTTTAAAAAGAACACCAATTAAAGATGATGAAAACAGTATCCCAATTAAAATAACAAAAATCATTTGTTTTACTGAAACTCCTAGGTAACTTTCTTTTTTATGAATTTTAAATAATGGAATACCATTTAGTATTGCAAAAGAAAGATACAAATACATCATAGATCCTAACGATAATGATAATATCAAAAGTAAAGAACTTCCTGGAATATGCATTATTTTTAATACCGCCGAAATTATTATAAAAGAACAAAGAATTAATTCTAAACCATTAAACTTAAAAGCAGGTTTTTCTGTTTTTTCAAATTCATTAAAATTATTATCCATAATTTTTAATCTCTTATCTAAGCGATTCTTTTAAAACATTTGTCACACTATCTAATACTTCAAAAGCTGTTTCTGCCATTTTATTTCCTTTTGTATCCAACAAAGGATTCACCTCTACAAACTCTAAACAAACTACTTTTTTTGTTTCTAAAAATTGGTTTATAATTTGTATAACTTCGTATTGATCAAAACCTTTTGGCACTGGAGTTCCAGTTCCGTAAGATATAGCATCGCAATCCATACTATCTACATCAAAAGACACATATATACTATCGCAATCTTTTAATTGTTCTATAGCTTCGTTTACACAAGTAGTAAGTGTTCTATATCTTACTTCTGAAACTTTATAGTTTTTAATATCAAGTTTTTCAATTTGCTTGTCTTCTGGTTCTTCTGTATCTCTAACTCCAAAAAAGATAAGATCTTCTGGTTTAACTTTAGCTCCAGAAAAGCCTATATTTTTCATTCCTATCCAATGTTCTTCTGTTTCAGAAGTGACCGTATTAATTTTACAATCCATATTATCTTCAGACAAAGCTGCTGCCAAAGGCATACCATGAATATTTCCAGAAGGTGATGTATATGGCGAATGTAAATCCGCATGAGCATCTATCCAAATTACACCTAATCGCTTATTTGGGTTAGCTTTCTTAATTCCACTTATAGTTCCTAGAGCTGAAGAGTGGTCTCCAGACAAAACCAAAGGAAAATTATTGTTTTCAACATTTTCACAAACAGCGTTTGAAACTCTAGTACAATGTGAATGTATATTCTCTATTCGTTTAGCAAAGGAGTTTTTTGTTTTGTTATAAATCGATTGATTTTCAGTTTCTATATCTTCAAAATCAAATTGAGTAAAATAATTATTATTTGCATTTATTGCAGCTATTTCAATAGCATCTATCCCCATATCTGAGCCTCTTGTTCCTGCTCCTATATCGGATCTATTTTTTAAAATCTTAATTGGTTTCATTTAAATATATATTAAAAAAGCTCCATAGTAATTACTATGAAGCTTTGCTTTTTTAACTTGAAATATTATCTATTATCTACAGATTTAAATTCTCTGTGAGTTTCACCTGTGTAAATTTGTCTTGGTCTTCCAATTGGCTCTTTACGCAAACGCATTTCTCTCCATTGTGCAATCCAACCAGGTAAACGTCCTAAAGCGAACATTACCGTAAACATTTCTACAGGAATTCCCATAGCTCTATAAATAATTCCAGAGTAAAAATCTACATTAGGATATAATTTACGATCTACAAAATACTGATCACTTAAAGCTTCAGAAGCTAATCCTTTAGCAATATCTAAAACAGGATCTTCAACACCTAAATCTGCTAAAACTTCGTCTGCTGCAACTTTTATAATTTTTGCACGAGGATCAAAGTTTTTATAAACTCTATGTCCAAAGCCCATTAAACGGAAAGGATCTTGCTTATCTTTAGCTTTAGCCATAAACTTTTTAGTGTCTCCACCATCTTGTTTAATAGCTTCTAACATTTCTAAAACAGCTTGATTTGCTCCACCATGTAAAGGTCCCCAAAGTGCAGAAATACCTGCAGATAAAGATGCAAATAAACCTGCGTGAGAAGAACCAACAATTCTTACTGTAGACGTAGAACAGTTTTGCTCATGATCTGCATGTAAAATTAATAATTTATCTAATGCATTAAATAACACATCGTTTTGTACATAATCTTCGTTTGGTTTTTCGAACATCATTTTTAAGATGTTTTCAACATAACCTAAACTTTTGTTTCCATAATTTAATGGCTGACCTTGAGTTTTACGCATTGTCCAAGCTACTAAAACAGGGAATTTACCCATAATTTTAACGATAGCTTTATACATATCTTCTTCCGAATCTACATTTACTGAAGATGGATTAAATGCTGTTAATGCACTTGTTAAAGAAGATAAAACTCCCATTGGATGCGCTGACTTAGGGAATGCATCTAATATTTTCTTTAAATCATCATCTACATGAGATTCATCTTTAATATCCTTATGAAATCTTTCTAATTGATCTTTAGTAGGTAATTCACCAAAAATCAATAAATAAGCTGTTTCTAAAAAATCACCTTTATCTGCTAAATCTTCAATAGAATAACCTCTATATCTTAAAACACCTTCTTCTCCATTTAAGAATGTAATAGCACTTTCACAAGCTCCTGTATTTTTATATCCAGGATCAATAGTTGTTACTCCTCCAGTAACACCTCTTAAGGCTTTTATATCTATTCCAACTTCATTTTCCGTTCCAACAACTAACGGAAACTCGTGTTTTTGTCCGTTAATTTCTAAGGTTGCTTTGTTTGACATATATTATGTGATTTTTCTAAATTATTATAAGTGTTGTAAATTTACGAAAACTATAGCAATTTAGAAAGTGCTTTTAGAATGGTTTTAACAATTTTTATATTGAAAAAACTTATAGTTGACACAAAACAAAGAAAGCCTTACTGAAATTAACACTAAGGCTTTCTTGTATTGATTAAAAAAGAAATTTATTTCTTGATTTTAAATGCTTTTTCTTTTGGGTAATAAGCAACATCTCCTAACTCTTCTTCTATACGAATTAATTGATTGTATTTAGCCATACGATCACTTCTAGAGGCAGAACCTGTTTTAATTTGACCACAGTTTAATGCTACTGCTAAATCCGCTATAGTATAATCTTCTGTTTCTCCAGATCTATGAGACATTACAGAAGTATAACCTGCGTTATGTGCCATATTTACAGCTGCAATAGTTTCTGTTAAAGTTCCTATTTGGTTCACTTTAATTAAAATTGAATTCGCTATATTCTCATTAATACCGCGAGATAAACGATCTACGTTAGTTACAAACAAATCATCTCCAACTAATTGTACAGAATCTCCAACTTGTTCGGTAAGGTATTTCCAACCTTCCCAATCATTCTCATCCATTCCATCTTCAATAGAAATAATTGGATAATTACGAGATAATTCTGCCAAATAATCTGCTTGTTCTTTACTCGTTCTAATTTTTCCAGATTGACCTTCAAATTTAGAATAATCATATTTTCCGTTAACATAAAATTCTGCTGCTGCACAATCTAACGCAATCATAATATCATCGCCTAATGTATAACCTGCATTCTTTACTGCTAAAGCGATAGTATCTAAAGCATCTTCTGTTCCATCTAAAGTTGGAGCAAAACCACCTTCATCTCCTACAGCTGTACTTAAACCACGATCATGTAATACTTTTTTAAGATTATGAAAAATCTCTGTTCCCATTTGTAAAGCATGAGAAAAATTATCTGCTTTAACAGGCATAACCATGAATTCTTGGAATGCAATTGGTGCATCACTATGAGAACCACCATTAATGATATTCATCATTGGCACTGGTAATGTATTCGCTGATACTCCACCAATATATCTGTATAAAGGTATATGCAATTCTGCTGCCGCTGCTTTAGCAACAGCTAAAGAAACACCTAAAATAGCATTAGCTCCTAATTTAGACTTATTAGCTGTACCATCTATTTCGCACATTAATTTATCTATGAAATTTTGCTCAAAAACATTAACACCTAACAACTCTTGTGCTAAAATCGAATTAACATTATCAACAGCATTAAAAACGCCTTTACCCATAAATTTATCTCCACCATCACGAAGCTCTACTGCTTCATGTTCTCCTGTTGAAGCACCTGAAGGAACTGCTGCTCTTCCAAAATATCCATTTTCTGTTTCTACATCAACTTCAACAGTAGGATTACCTCTTGAATCAAATATCTGTCTTGCATGTACGTTAATAATGATACTCATAGTATTAATATTTATTTAGTTGATTTAATGTTTTCAATAAACTCATCGAATAAGTAAGAAGAATCATGTGGTCCAGGACTTGCTTCTGGATGATATTGTACTGAAAAACAATTTTTAGATTTCATTTTAATCCCTGCAACAGTATGATCGTTTAAATGTACGTGTGTAATTTCAATATCTGAATGTGCTTCTGTTTCTTCTCTACTAATAGCAAAACCATGATTTTGAGATGTAATTTCTCCTTTACCAGTAACTAAATTCTTTACAGGATGATTTATACCTCTATGGCCATTATGCATTTTGTAAGTAGAAATACCATTTGCCAATGCAATAACTTGATGACCTAAACAAATTCCAAATAATGGATTATTATCAGATATAATTTGTTTTGCAACATTTTGAGCAGATATTAATGGTTCTGGATCTCCAGGACCATTTGATAAGAAATAACCATCAGGATTCCAAGCTTTTAAATCTTCATACGTTGCATCGAAAGGAAATACTTTTATATATGCATCTCGTTTTGCAAAATTACGTAAGATATTTGTTTTTATTCCTAGATCTAAAGCTGCAATCTTTATTGAAGCATTTTCATCTCCATAAAAATAAGGAGATTTAGTAGATACTTTTGATGCTAATTCAAGCCCGTTCATATTAGGCACATTAGCTAATTTCTTTTTAAGTACTTCAATATTATCAACTTGAGTTGTAATTAAAGCATTCATAGAACCATTATCTCTAATATAAGATACAAGAGCTCTTGTGTCCACATCTGAAATAGCTAAAGTGTTATGCTCGTTTAAAAAATCTTCTAAAGAACCATCAGAATCTTCACGAGAAAAGTCATAACTAAAGTTCTTACAGATTAAACCAGAAATTTTAACAGAACAAGATTCCATTTCATTCTTATTAACACCATAATTACCAATATGTGCATTGGTCGTTACCATTAGTTGTCCAAAATATGATGGATCTGTAAAAATTTCCTGATAGCCAGTTGTTCCTGTATTAAAACAAACTTCGCCAAATGCAGTACCTTCTTTCCCTACAGCTTTACCGTGGAAAATTGTTCCGTCTGCTAATAGTACTAATGCTTTTTTAAGTTTTTGATATTTCATCGTTAAAAGGGTTATTTTATTGATGTAAAAGTTTTGCAAAATTGCATAAAAAAAAGGATAAACTAAAATAGTTTATCCTTTATATTTAAAATGCTTATTAACATTTATTCTTCTTCGTTAGTTGCTTTTGACTCTACTGGAGCAGCTTCTGGCTTAGAACCACCACGACGAGAACGACGAGTAGTTTTCTTAGCAGCTTTATCTGCATTATAGATTTCATTATAGTCAACAAGTTCAATCATCGCCATATCAGCGTTATCTCCTAAACGATTTCCAAGTTTAATAATTCTTGTATATCCTCCTGGACGATCAGCTATTTTAACTGCAACATCTCTAAATAAATCAGTTACTGACTCTTTTTGACGTAGTTTACTAAAAACTAAACGTCTGTTGTGAGTAGTATCTGTTTTAGATTTTGTAATTAATGGCTCAACGAATTGTTTTAAAGCTTTAGCTTTTGCAACAGTTGTATTAATACGTTTGTGTTCTATTAAAGAACAAGCCATATTAGCTAACATTGCTTTTCTGTGAGCTGTTTGTCTTCCTAAATGGTTAACTTTTTTTCCGTGTCTCATGACATTTTAAAATTTACTACATCTTGCATCAACCTGAGTATCAAGGGGCAAAATATGTAGTGTTAGTCTTTGTCTAATTTATATTTTGATAAATCCATTCCGAAATTAAGACCTTTAACATTAACAAGCTCTTCAAGCTCAGTTAAAGATTTTTTACCGAAGTTACGGAACTTCATTAAATCATTTTTATTAAAAGATACTAAGTCTCCTAAAGTATCTACTTCTGCAGCCTTTAAACAGTTAAGAGCACGAACAGATAAGTCCATATCTACTAACTTAGTTTTAAGCAACTGTCTCATGTGAAGAGATTCTTCATCATAAGTCTCAGTTTGAGCAATTTCATCAGCTTCTAATGTAATACGCTCATCAGAAAATAACATAAAGTGATGAATTAATGTTTTAGCCGCTTCTGTTAATGCGTCTTGAGGTGTAATAGAACCATCAGTTTGGATTTCGAAAACTAATTTTTCGTAATCTGTCTTTTGTTCTACACGAAAGTTCTCAATACTATACTTAACATTTTTTATAGGAGTATAAATTGAATCTGTAAAGATGGTTCCAACAGCAGCTGTAGATTTTTTATTTTCTTCAGCAGGAACATAACCTCTTCCTTTTTCAATTGTAATCTCCATATTAAAAGCTACTTTTGGATCTAAGTTACAAATCACTAAGTCTTTGTTTAATACTTGGAATCCTGAAATAAACTTTTGAAAATCACCTGCAGTGATTGTTTCTTGACCAGAAATAGAAATGGAAACAGTTTCGTTGTCTACATCTTCAATTTGACGTTTAAAACGAACTTGTTTTAAACTTAAAATAATCTCTGTAACATCTTCAACAATACCTTTTATTGCTGAAAACTCATGATCTACGCCTTCAATTTTCACTGAAGTTATAGCAAAACCTTCTAAAGAAGATAAAAGTACACGACGTAAAGCGTTACCAACTGTTAATCCATATCCAGGTTCTAAAGGTCTAAATTCAAATTTACCTTCGAAATCTGTAGAATCAATCATGATTACTTTATCAGGTTTCTGAAAATTAAATACTGCCATCTTTTCTTCGTTTTAATTGTTATTTAGTTGCGCGATTTATAAGTATGAAGAAGACAAATAAATCCTTTGGCTAAATACCAATATGATTAATTATTATTTAGAGTAAAGTTCAACAATGAACTGCTCATTTATATTTTCTGGGATTTGAAGTCTAGCTGGTACAGAAACATAAGTCCCTTCCTTTGTAGCTGTGTTCCATGTAATCCATTCGTAAACATTACTAGAGTTAGATAAAGATCTCTCAATAGCTTCAATAGATTTAGATTTCTCTCTTACCGCAACAACATCTCCTGCATTTAAAGAATAAGAAGGGATATTTACCAACTCACCATTTACAGTAATATGTCTGTGAGATACTAATTGTCTAGCAGCACTTCTTGTTGGTGCAATACCCATTCTAAATACAACATTATCTAATCTAGATTCACATAACTGTAATAAAACTTGTCCTGTAATTCCTTTAGAAGCTGTTGCTTTTTTGAATAAGTTTCTGAATTGTTTTTCTAAAATACCATAAGTATATTTAGCCTTTTGCTTTTCCATTAATTGGATTGCGTACTCAGATTTTTTTCCACGACGACGGGCATTTCCGTGTTGTCCTGGAGGATAATTTCTTTTTTCGAAGGATTTATCTTCTCCGAATATAGCCTCGCCAAATTTACGAGCTATTTTAGTTTTAGGACCAGTATATCTTGCCATTTTTAATTGTTTTTAAGAGTGATTATGAATTAAGGTCTTAATCTTATCCTTCGATAACCGTTAATCTCTAGTGATACTTATTAATTATTTTTTTGCGTGTGCAAATTTATACAAAAAAAATTAATATCAACCGTAATAAAACAATTGATATTAATTTAATTAAATATAAAATTATACTCTACGACGCTTTGGAGGACGACAACCATTGTGTGGTAATGGAGTAACATCAATAATTTCTGTTACTTCTATACCAGCATTATGTATTGAACGAATAGCAGATTCTCTACCATTTCCTGGTCCTTTAACGTATACTTTCACTTTTTTCAAACCTGCTTCTTTAGCAACTCCTGAAGCATCTTCAGCAGCTAATTGAGCAGCGTATGGTGTATTTTTTTTAGAACCTCTGAAACCCATTTTCCCAGCAGATGACCAAGAGATCACATCACCTTTTTTATTGGTTAAAGAAATAATAATGTTGTTAAAAGATGCTGTTACGTGAGCTTCTCCAACAGATTCTACTATAACTTTACGTTTTTTAGTAGTTTTAGCGTTTGTCTTTGCCATATTCTAATAGTTCTTAGTTTAGTTGATAGTCGCTAGAATCCTAAACCTTAATTTCAAACAGATTCTTTCCAACGTCTATACTAAAGACTAAATTAATTATTTAGTTGCCTTTTTCTTGTTAGCAACAGTTTTTCTTC
>NZ_JBELDZ010000019.1:0-36945 GCF_042094015.1 Aurantibacter sp.
ATTTAAAGCTATTCATCAAGAGTCAATTCTGCATCAGAAAAAAATACAGAAATAAAAAAAAAGAGCCTTTTTATAATAAAAAAAAAGGCTCTTTTAAATAAAAGAAATATTTTATAGATGTCTTTTAAATGTATATCTAGTAACAAAAATACCTTTTCCGTCACCTTTACCACCTTCACTTTCTACACCAGTATTTATAAAGGCTAATTCCCAACCTTCAGAAACCATTGTGTTTACCTTTGACGTCATTATAGCATCATTTGCTGCAATATTCTGAAATCTAATTCCACCAATATTATAGAAGTTTAAAAGTTTGGTTTCTTCGTAGTCTTTAACTCTAATTTCATCTCTCTTAGATTTGTTCTTTTTGTCTTTACTTTTTTCTTCAGTTCTTAGAGTAGTATATTCTTTATAATCTTTGCTTTCGGTAGAGGAAATCATTCTAGATCTACCTAGTCCATTTGGGACGATAGATTCAACAACAGTAACTACTTTGTATTCTACTTGTTGCGAAGAATTTAAAAAAGAAAAAGAGGTGAATGAAATAACAGCTAATACTGCGCCTAATAAGATTTTTTTCATGATATTTGTTTTAAATTAGATTTCTAAGATAGATTTTTTTTTTTAACACAACAAGTTTATATACTCATTAATGACAGGACGCGTTTATAAATCTACAGGAAGTTGGTATACTGTAAAAACTACATTAGGTAAAGAATACCAATGTAGAATAAAAGGTAAGTTTAGGCTTCAAGGTATAAAAAGTACCAATCCTGTTGCGGTAGGAGATTTTGTGGATTTTGATTTAGAGACTAATAGTGATGAAGAAACAGGTGTAATAACTCATATTCATGACAGAGCTAATTACATAGTTCGTAAATCTGTTAATCTATCTAAACAAATACATATTATTGCATCAAATATAGACTTGGTGTTTTTATTAATAACAATAGATAATCCACCAACATTTACTAGTTTTATAGATCGTTTTTTAGCTTCTGCCGAGGCTTACGGAATAAAAACGGTATTATTATTTAATAAGATTGAAACTTATACAGACGATACTTTAGATGAGGTTAAGTATTTAGCATATGTTTATAGAAATATTGGTTATGAATGTATAGGTATATCAGCACATACAGGGAAAAATTTAGATCAAGTAAAAGATTTAATGCGTGGAAAAGTAACTATGTTTACGGGTCATTCTGGTGTTGGTAAATCCACTTTAGTAAATGCTATAGAACCAAGTTTAGACTTGAAAACAAAGGCTATATCTACGCAACATATGCAAGGACAACATACAACAACATTTGCAGAAATGTTCGATTTAGGTTTTGATGCTAAAATTATAGATACACCAGGAATTAAAGGTTTTGGAGTTGTGGATATGGAAAAAGAAGAAATTGGGGACTATTTTCCAGAATTTTTTGCTTTAAAACAAAATTGTAAGTTTAATAATTGTTTACATATTGAAGAACCAAAATGTGCTGTAAAAAATGCTTTAGAAAAAAATGAAATAGCTGCTTCACGTTATCGTAGTTATGTGCAAATTATAGAAGGAGATGAGGAACATTATAGAACTGATTATTGGAGTCAAGAATAATGAAAATAAATTTTAAATTTTAATTTTCTCAAAATGAAAGTAGTTATTCAGAGAGTTGTTCAAGCAAGTGTTACTGTAAATCAAAATATAATAGCTTCTATTCAAGAAGGTTTGTTGGTTTTAGTAGGTATTGTAGCAGAAGATACACAAGAAGATATTAATTGGTTGTCTAAAAAAATTTCAAACCTTAGGGTTTTTTCTGATAAAGAAGGTTTAATGAATCAGTCGGTTCAAGATATAAACGGTAATATTATTGTTGTTAGTCAGTTTACACTTCAAGCTTCAATTAAAAAAGGGAATAGACCAAGTTACATAAAAGCAGCAAAACCAGATATAGCAATTCCGTTGTATCAAAGTTTTGTAAAGCAATTAGAAATAGAAACGAATAAGCCTATCCAAACCGGAGAATTTGGTGCAGATATGCAAATAGAATTAATAAATAACGGTCCAGTAACTATTGTTATGGGTAGTAAGAATAAAGAGTAGTCATAAAATATAATGTTATGAGTATAAAAAAAGCACAACAAGACGTAGATAATTGGATTAAAAACCATGGTGTTCGTTATTTTAACGAGCTTACTAATATGGCTCAACTTACAGAAGAAGTTGGAGAAGTTGCCAGAATTATTGCTAGACGTTACGGAGAGCAAAGTGAAAAAGAGAGTGATAAAAATAAAGATTTAGGCGAAGAACTAGCAGATGTTATGTTTGTGGTTTTGTGTTTAGCAAACCAAACAGGAATAGATTTGCAGGAAGCTTTCGATAAGAAATTGGATTTAAAGACCAAACGTGATCACGACAGGCATCATAACAACGAAAAATTAAAATAGAAAAGAGATTTTGTCTTGTAGCAGAGAATACTCAATAAATTTGTTACTTAATATGAATATAAAACTTCTTAAATCGGAAATAAAAAACTTCTCTAAAATTACTATAACGGGTTCTAAAAGTGAATCTAATAGGCTCTTGTTATTACAAGCATTACATTCAGGATTAGAAATAGAAAATATTTCAAATTCAGACGATTCTGTTTTAATGCAAAAAGCATTAGCACCAAAAAAAGACGTTATAGATATTCATCATGCAGGAACTGCAATGCGATTTTTAACTGCATATTTTGCAATCCAAACTAATAGAGAAGTTGTTTTAACTGGTTCTTCAAGAATGAAAGAAAGGCCAATTTCTATTTTGGTAGAAGCCTTACAGCAACTTGGAGCAGATATCTCTTATTTAGAAGAAGTAGGTTTTCCGTCATTAAAAATAAAAGGAAAACACATTTTAAAAAACAAAGTCAATTTAAATGCTAATGTAAGTAGTCAATATATTTCTGCATTACTCCTTGTCGCTTCAAAATTAAAAAATGGTTTAGAGTTGACCTTAAATGGCGAAATTACATCAATTCCATATATAAATATGACTTTAGCTTTATTAAACAGAATTGGAGTTGAAACCAATTTTAATGAAAATAAGATAGAAGTAAAACCAAATTTTGAAGTTAAGAAACAAGTGTTGGTTGTAGAGTCAGATTGGTCATCAGCATCTTATTTTTATAGTGCTATTGCTTTATCTAAAATAGGAACAGAAATAGAATTAACATCTTATAAAAAAGATAGTCTTCAAGGTGATTCTGTTTTAGCCGAAATTTATAATGCATTTGGAGTAGAAACTTCATTTGAAAAAAATACAGTTCGTCTTAAAAAAGCACATAAAGTTAATTCAGTTAAATTAGAATTCAATTTAATAAAATCTCCAGATATAGCGCAAACTATTGCAGTAACTGCATTTGGGTTAGGTCTAGAATGTTATTTAACAGGATTACATACCTTAAAAATAAAAGAAACAGATAGATTAGTAGCTTTAAAAACAGAGTTAGAGAAATTAGGAGCGGTTGTAAGTATAACAGATAATACATTATATCTGGAGACTTCAAAAACAATAAAAAAAGATATAAAAATAGATACATATTATGATCATAGAATGGCTATGTCATTTGCGCCTTTGGCATTAAAAAAACCTATTATAATTAATGATGCCGAAGTGGTTTCAAAATCCTTTCCAACCTTTTGGAATGATCTAAAAAGTATAGGCTTTTTAATAGAAAAAAATAATAATTAGCAAAACACTTGACAACGCCTATCTCGAGATTGTATATTTGCAACCTTAACAGAACAGAACTATATGAAATTATCGCAATTTGATTTTGAATTACCAGAAGAATTATTAGCTGAATATCCTGCAGAACACAGAGATGAATCTCGTTTAATGGTGCTTCACAGGGATACTGGAAAAATTGAACACAGACAGTTTAAAGATATTATTGAGTATTTTGATGAAGATGATGTGATGATTCTTAATAACACAAAAGTGTTTCCGGCTCGTTTATTTGGAAATAAAGAAAAGACTGGAGCACGTATTGAGGTGTTTTTGTTACGTGAATTAAATGAAGAACAACGTTTGTGGGATGTTTTAGTAGATCCGGCACGTAAAATTCGTATTGGTAATAAATTATACTTTGGTGATGACGAAACTTTAGTTGCAGAAGTTATTGATAATACAACCTCTAGAGGTAGAACATTACGTTTCTTATATGATGGTCCTTATGAAGCTTTTCGTAAAAAATTAACTGAATTAGGAGAAACACCTTTGCCTAAATATATTAAAAGAGAAGTTGAGGCAGAAGATGAAGAACGTTACCAAACTATTTTTGCAAAAAATGAAGGAGCTGTAGCAGCTCCAACAGCAGGAATGCATTTTTCTAAACATTTATTAAAGCGATTAGAAATTAAAGGAGTGGACTTTGCAGAAGTAACCTTACATGTAGGGTTAGGAACTTTTAATAATGTTGAGGTAGAAGATCTTTCTAAACATAAAATGGATAGCGAAGAGGTTAAAATTGGACCAAAAACTGTTGGGCAAATTAATAATGCTTTAAAAAAGAAACGTCGTATTTGTGCAGTTGGAACAACAGCAATGCGTGCAGTGGAAAGTGCAGTGTCAACAAGCAATGATTTAAATGAGATTGATGGTTGGACAAATAAGTTTATTTTTCCACCACATGACTTTAGTATTGCAAATTGTATGATTACTAACTTTCATACACCAAAATCTACATTGTTAATGATGGCAGCAGCATTTGCAGGTCACGATTTTATTTTTGAAGCATATAAAGAAGCTATAAAAGAGGGTTATAAGTTTTATAGTTATGGAGATGCTATGTTAATTTTATAATTAACATATTTTTACAAGTAATATTAAAAAGCCTTAACTAAAAGTTAAGGCTTTTTAAATTTTTAATCATAATTGGTTTTTACCTATTTTTGCAGTTCTATGGCAGATATAAAAAAAGACATACGTGCATTAACCAAAGACCAAATCCGTGAGTTTTTTGTAAAAAACGGAGATAAATCTTTTCGTGGTAATCAAGTTTACGAATGGTTATGGCAAAGAGGTATACATTCTTTTGAGGAAATGACAAATATTTCTAAAGAAACACGCCAGATGATGGAAAACCATTTTGTGATAAATCACATAAAAGTGGACCAAATGCAACGTAGTAGCGACGGAACTATAAAAAATGCTATTAAACTTCATGATAATTTAATTGTAGAGTCTGTTTTAATACCAACAGCAACTAGAACAACAGCTTGTGTTTCAAGTCAGGTTGGTTGTAGTTTAGATTGTAAATTTTGCGCAACATCGCGTTTAAAACGTATGCGAAATCTAAATCCAGACGAGATTTATGATCAAGTTGTTGTTATAGATAATGAAAGTCGTTTATATCACGATAGACCTTTAAGTAATATTGTATTTATGGGGATGGGAGAACCACTTATGAATTATAATAATGTACTTAAAGCTATAGATAAAATTACTAGTCCAGAAGGATTAGGAATGTCGCCAAAACGTATTGTGGTATCAACTTCTGGTGTTCCAAAAATGATTAAAAAAATGGCAGATGATAATGTTAAATTTAAGCTTGCTGTCTCTTTACATTCTGCAATAGATGAGGTTAGAGATACTATTATGCCATTTAATAAAACTTTTCCGTTAAAAGATTTACGAGAATCTTTAGTGTATTGGTACGAGAAAACAAAAAACAGAATTACTTACGAATATGTAGTTTGGCAAGGAATTAACGATAAGCGTAAAGACGTAGATGCTTTGGTGCAATTCTGTAAGTTTGCACCAAGTAAAGTTAATATTATTGAATATAACCCTATAGACGATGGTATGTTTCAGCAAGCAGACTCTCTCGCTATAGATATGTATAGAGATATTTTAGAAGCAAATAATATTACAGTGACCATAAGAAGAAGTAGAGGAAAAGATATAGATGCTGCCTGTGGACAATTAGCAAATAAAAAATAATAGTTGTACCTTGCTGTATAATTAACAATTTAGATTATGAAAAAAATATTGTTATTAAGCTTTATCACTATAGCTTTTGTAAGTTGTTCTAAAGACAATGAAATTGAGGCAGAACCTAGTGCTGCTCAAGAAGAGTTAATTGCTGACTTTAGATTTGAATCAACAGTTGTTAATGAAGATAGTGATTTAAATATCACTAATTTATCAAAAGGAGTTACAACGTATGTTTGGGATTTTGGAAACGATAATGTTTTTACAGAAGAAACTCCTGATTATAAATACCTTTCACATGGATTTTATAATGTAACTTTAACTGTAAAGAATGATATAAACCAGGAAGCATCAATAACTAAAGAAATTGAAGTTTTATGTAATTTTGGAGGAGGAAATCATGGTCCAGATACTACAGATTTTTAGCAGATAATATATTTATAGATTATATAATGCAGGAATAATTATTATTCCTGCATTTATTTTTTAATAAAGGTTTTACTTATTTTTGTAATTAGTGAAAATAACCGAACAAATAAAACAACCTATTGCTTACGAGATGGAACTTTTCGAGAAAAAGTTTCGTTTGGCAATGTCTTCTAAAGTCGCGTTACTAAATCGCATAACTCATTATATAGTAAACCGAAAAGGAAAACAAATGCGACCAATGTTCGTGTTTTTAGTCGCTAAAATGGTTAATAATGGCGAACTAAACGAACGTACCTATCGTGGCGCATCGGTTATTGAATTAATTCATACAGCAACATTAGTGCATGATGATGTGGTGGACGATAGTAATATGCGTCGTGGATTTTTCTCTATAAATGCACTTTGGAAAAATAAAATAGCTGTTCTTATTGGCGATTTTTTGTTGTCCAAAGGTTTGTTACTTTCAATTGATAACAATGATTTCGACTTATTAAAGATTATCTCTGTTGCAGTAAGAGAGATGAGTGAAGGTGAATTACTTCAAATTGAAAAAGCAAGAAAACTCGATATTACTGAAGATATCTACTACGAGATTATCCGTCAGAAAACAGCAACGCTAATTGCTGCTTGTTGTAGTTTGGGAGCAGCATCTGTAAAACCAGAATCTACAGAGGTAGAAACTATGCGTAAGTTTGGAGAACTTATAGGTATGGCTTTTCAAATAAAAGACGATTTGTTTGATTATGGAACACAAAGTATTGGTAAACCTACAGGAATAGATATTAAGGAACAGAAAATGACTTTACCATTAATTTATGCACTTAATAATGCTTCTAAAAAGGATAAAAAATGGTTAATTAATTCTATTAAAAACCATAATAAAGATAAAAAACGCGTTAATCAAGTTGTTACTTTTGTAAAAAATAATGGTGGATTAGATTATGCGGTTAATAAAATGAAGGCTTTTCAAAAAGAAGCTTTAGGTATTTTATCTACATATCCAGAATCGGAATATAAAGCCAGTTTAGAACTTATGGTAAATTATGTTATTGAGCGTAAGAAGTAGTTTTTTTATCATACTGTACTTCCATACAAAATCTGTTAAAGTTGTTAGTTTTGTTTTAAATATTATATTTTTTTCAAATTCGAGGCAACTATTTTAAAACATTTTTCGTCTTTATAAACAGAAGTACACGTTGAAGTATATAATTAAATTTTTAAGTGAAAATAATCCAACTACATAAAAATGAATCGGCTTTAATTAAAAAAGCTATTAAAAGCGATCGAAAAGCACAGCACCTGCTTTACGAGTTGTACTCACCTAAAATGTTAAGTGTTTGCAGATATTATGTGTCAGATATTCATCATGCAGAAGAAGTTATGTTAAACGGATTTTTTAAAGTCTTTAAATATTTAAAAGATTATAAAAACGAAGGCAGTTTTGAAGGTTGGGTAAGGCGTATAATGGTTAGAGAATCTATTTCGTTTTATAGACAGAAAAAGCAGATTAAATTTGCTGATGAAGTAGAATATTATGAAGCTGAATTTAATAATGATATTGATTCGAGCATAGAGGTTGCACAAATCCAGACCTGTATAGATGCGTTGCCAGAAGGTTATAAATTAGTCTTTAATATGTATGCTATAGAAGGTTATAAACATAACGAAATTGCAGAATTACTAAACATCAAAGAAGGTACAAGCAAATCGCAATTGTTTAAGGCTAAGAAAATGCTTCAAGAAAAAATTAATACACTTAATACACATCAAAATGGCACCAAATAAGTTCGATAATCATATAAAATCACTTTTAGAAAATCGCGAAATGCAACCTTCGGGAGCAGCTTGGTCTAAATTGAGTGATCGTTTAGATAAAGACGAAAAACCAAACACTAAAAAATGGTTTTGGTTGTCTGGTTTGGCAGCAAGTATAATTGGTGTTTTGCTTATGATAAATTTATCTAATTCGTCTAAAATAAATCCAACAATTGTAAATGCAGAAGATATTATAATTGAGAATGCTGAAAACATTAAAAAGAATATTTTGAAAAATGAAGACTTTCAGAATACAGAATTAGTTGTAGAAAGTAATATAGAAAATGAAGTAGTTATCCCTAATGTTAAAGCGAAAAAAAATGCATCAAACATAGCTTTAAATAAGAAAAACAAAAGGCAAAGTATAAATGCTCTTTCAGAAAACAACAACATTAATGTTGTTGAAGATAAATCACTTATAGAAAATAAACCATTAGAAAACACTTTAGTTGATTCAGGCATTAAAGTAACTAAACCACAAAATTCAGTTTTAAATGAAGCAGATAAATTACTGTCTGAAGCTTTGTTAGTGGTCAACACTCCTAAAACCGAAACTATTGATGCAGCATCTTTATTATATGATGTTGAAGAAGAAGTAGAACAGAGTTTTAGAACTAAAATGTTTACTAAAATAAAAGAAAATGTATCCACGCTAACTACTGTAATTGTAGATAGAAATAAATAACACAAACTAATAACCCTTATTATGATTAAATTAACGAATTACATCGTTGCAGTTTTGCTATGCTTAATTGTAACTCAAGCCAATGCTCAGGATAGCCTAGAAATATCTGGTAAGCAAGCAGAATTAGCACGTTTTGAGTCTTACAAAAAGCAAGTAGAACAAAATGAAAAAGACGCTTTAAAAATTGAAATAGAAGGTATAAACGACAAATTAGATTCTGGAGCAATTACCAACGAAGAAGCAGATAAATTAAAACAAGAAGCTGCCGAAAAGCGTGCCTTAAATATTAAAAATAAGGTTGCAATAATAGATAATCAAATGGCTATTATAGAACGTGACGATAATTGGGAAGAAAATACCATTTCTGAGAATAGAATTGCTATTACAATTGGTGGAGGAGAAAAAGAATTACTTGGTATAAAAGGAAAAAGAACGCCACCTAAATATGATATTAGAACTACAAACCAATTGTTAGTAGCCGCAGGATTTAATAATGCTATTATTGAAGGTCAGTCTTTTAATAGTTCACCATACGAAAATTTAGGTTCTGGGTTTATTGAATTGGGTTGGAACTGGCAAACACGATTAGCAAAGAATTCTAATTTTGCACGTATTAAGTATGGTTTTTCTTTTCAATGGAATAAATTAAACCTAAAAGAAGATCAGTTTTTTGTTCAAAATGGAGATGTAACTTCAATAGAAAAATCACCTGTAGAATTAAAGAAATCAGAATTTAGAACTACAAACTTAGTTTTTCCTGTGTATTTTGAATTTGGTCCATCTAATAAAGTTGAAAAAAAGAGAACAGTTAGATATCAAACTTGGGATAAATTCAAATTTGGAATTGGTGGTTTTGGAGGAATTCGCTTACAGACACAACAAAAATTAAAATACAAAGAAGATGGCGATCGTGTTAAACAAAAAACACGTAGAAGCTATAATACATCTCCTTTTGTTTATGGTGTTGGTGCTTATGTTGGTGTTGGAGATTTTGCATTATACGCTAAATATGATTTAAACCCATTATTTAAAAATCAAGATGTAAAACAAAATAATATCTCTTTAGGAATTAGAATGGATTTTGATTAAAATATTTGATTAGTTGATTTTAAAACGCCTCGAAAAATTATTTTTCGAGGCGTTTTTATATTACAGCGTTATTCTGTAGTTTTATAGTACTTTTACAATTCTAAAAATTCACAGAAAATTGATTTCAAAATCCACAATAGACCAAGTTTATGATACTGCTCGTTTAGAAGAAGTAATTGGTGATTTTGTACAATTAAAAAAATCTGGTAGTAGTTTTAAAGGTTTAAGTCCTTTTAGTGAAGAACGAACACCCAGTTTTATGGTGTCTCCAGTAAAACAAATTTGGAAAGATTTTAGTACAGGAAAAGGCGGAAATGTTGTTGCTTTTTTAATGGAACACGAACATTTCACCTATCCAGAAGCTATTAAATATTTAGCTAATAAGTATAATATAGAAGTTGAAGAGACTGAACAATCTAACGAGCAAAAAGAAGCGCAAAGTTTAAAAGAAAGTTTGTATTTGGTTAGTGAGTATGCTAGTAAGTATTTCCAGGAAACGATGCATAATTCTAACCCAGGAAAAGCTATAGCATTAAGTTATTTTAAAGAAAGAGGTTTTACACCAGAAACTATAAAAAAATTTGATTTAGGTTATTGCCTGGACGATTGGAGTGCTTTTACAGACACAGCATTAAAAAAAGGATACAAGTTAGAGTTTTTAGAAGGTACAGGGTTAACTATTGTAAAAGGAGAAAAACAGTTCGACAGGTTTAAAGGTCGCGTAATGTTCCCTATACAAAGTATGAGTGGTCGTGTTTTGGGTTTTGGAGGACGAATTCTTACTAACGATAAAAAAGCGGCTAAATATTTAAACTCGCCAGAAAGCGATATTTATTACAAAAGTAAAGTGCTGTATGGAATTTATCACGCCAAACAAACTATTGCAAAAGAAGATAATTGTTACATAGTTGAAGGTTATACAGATGTAATTCAGTTTCATCAAACTGGAATAACTAATACGGTTTCTAGTTCAGGAACAGCTTTAACAAGTGAGCAAATAAGATTAATTAGCAGATTAACAAAAAACATTACTGTGCTTTTTGATGGTGATGCTGCAGGTTTACGAGCATCTTTACGTGGAATAGATTTAATCTTAGAGCAAGGTATGAATGTAAAAGTTTGTACTTTTCCAGAAGGCGAAGATCCAGATAGTTTTGCTAAAGCAAATACAGAATCCGAATTACGTGCATATTTAGAAACGTCTTCTCAAGATTTTATTCAATTTAAAGCATCTGTTTTATTTGAAGATTCTAAAAACGATCCTATAAAAAAAGCAGAAACAGTTAGAGATATTGTAAATAGTATTGCAAAAATTCCAGATCAGATTAAAAAAGAAATCTACGTAAAGGAATGTGCACGTATTATGGATGTAAGTGAAGGTGTTTTGTTTTCAACATTAGCACAAATCACTAACAAAGACCAAAAAGAAGCCAATAAAAAATCTACTACGCAACAACAAAATCAACCTTTTGAAGTCGTTAAAAATAAACCAGTACCACGTAAAGTAGATGTGCAATACGTTTTAGAGCAAAAAATAATTAGTCTATTGCTGCTTTACGGAAATCAGACACAAGATTTTGAAGATTTAGTGTTAAAAGAAAACGAAGAAACTGGTAATTTAGAACTAGAACCAATTGTGCAACAAGCTAAAGTATTCGAGAAAATATTTTTAGACTTACAAGAAGACGAAATGGCGTTTACCAACAACATTTTTAAAGACTTATATTACGCTATAATTGAAGCTTTAAACCAGAATCCAGATTTTAAACTAGAACAACTTATAAATGCAGTTCCACCAGAATTAGCAATGGAAATGTCCAGTATTCTAATGGATGACGAACGTTATAGTTTATCCGATTGGGAAAGAAAAGAAATTATTCCAAAAACAAAAAACGAAGGTGTAGCACAACTAGTAAGCGAAACTATTTTAACCTTACGCTGTTATTTAATAGATAAACAAGTTACCGAAATTAAGGAGCAAACACTCCAAAATCCTACAGAAGTAAATCGTGACGTTTTAGAAGAAGTTAAAGATTATTCTGGCTTAAAAATGTTATTGTCTAGAAAATTAAATAGACCGCTTTAAATAAAGGCTTATTGGGTAAGAAAATAAAAAAAATATCTTTACGAGATAACAGTGGTAATAATCTTACCATATCCTGAGTTGTTTACAGGATCTCAATAATAAAAGTTACTATATAGCACGTTGTAGCCAATTTATGAAACACCTGATTTACATAATTATAATTCTTTTTTCAATTCAAAAGAATGGACAAGACTCAACTAAAAAAAACAGTTTAGAGTTGACTTATTGACTATAGAAAAGAATTCTAAAGACACTTTAGTTGGTTCGATTATAGAAGTGTTTTCGGGAAAAAAACGGATTGAAACTGACATCACTGACTTTGACGGAATTAGTATATTCTTCTTAAAAACTAATAGTATCGTAAATAACAAAATTCGACTAAAAATTCACGGATTGAATTGTTCTATATTCGAAAAAGAATACGAATTATCTAATGACTTAAACACCAAAGTTTATCTCGAATATGGTGAATCTGAATATACAAATCGGAATCAGATAAGTGAGATGCGTAAAAAACTTGACATCAAACTTAAATTACTTGAATGCAAAGTTGAGGAACCAACCATTATTATTAAGAATTGAAATAAAAAAACTGGCTACAACATCGGGATATAACTTATAAAAAGTTAGAATCAATTTACATTGTGATAAAGTATAAAGAAACCTCCATAATTTGATTTATAGCTTTAGGCATTTCCCTTTTTTTCCAAGGATGTTTTGCACCAAAAACATGATTAGAATCTTCTATTTCTAATAACTCACTTTTAGGATTCCATTTATGAAGATTTAATGCTTCATTAAATTTAACAGATGGGTCTTCCTTTGCATGTATAATCAAATGTGGGATATGTAACTTTTCAACTGCTAATTTAATATTCAAACGTTCTTTGTTTGCCATAAAATCCTGATAAAACTGGTGGTTATGAGGCATTTGTTGTTTTGTTCTTCCATTTAAAATATACTTTACGCCATCTTTTTTCCATTTATCTAAATCACCAACAGTAGCTGTTCTTTTTTCAAAATCACAAACACTTGCCCAAGTAATTAGTTTTGTTATTCTATTATCTTCAGATGCTAAAATTGAGGCAATTCCACCACCACGAGAATGACCAATTAATGTTATGTTTTGTGCGTTAATTTCATTTGAAAACAACTTATTGTCTTCTAGCAAAAAATCAATCACATCTTTTAAATCAGATAATTCTTTGGTGTAATTATTTTCAGCAAAAGCTTCTAAATCGGGGAAATCGATTGGATTAGAAACTGTTCCTCCATTATGAGAAAAGTTGAATTTTACAAAAAAGCAATCAGATTCCATAAAAGATTCTGCAACCAAATTCCAAGATCCCCAATCTTTAAAACCTTTATAACCATGACAAAAAACTACTAATGGTTTCTTTTTAGACGTTTTATTATAGTACAAATCGTATACAATTGGTTTATTATTTTCTCTAGTTAGAATTTGGTTTTTATTTATCATTTTATAAAAATATAAGATTACATTTAAAACTCTTAAATAAACATCATCATTTCTTTTAAGAATTAATTAATTGATACATTTTAAATTCATATTTTTTTTGCAACTTTGCTTATATAAAATTTACAGAAATGCCAAAAATATCTCAAAAAGGGATCGCAATGCCACAATCACCAATTCGTAAATTGGTGCCATTTGCAGAAAAAGCTTACGCAGCAGGAAAAAAAGTTTATCATTTAAACATTGGGCAACCAGATATAAAAACACCTCAAGTAGCTTTAGATGCTGTAAAAAATAATTCTTTAGACACTTTAGCCTACACGCGTTCTGAAGGTTCTGATACCTATAGACAGAAAATTGCTGACTATTATAAACGCAACGATATTTTTGTAAATAAACAAGATATTATTGTAACTACTGGCGGAAGCGAAGCTTTATTATTTGCTTTTGGTAGTATTATGGATGTAGAAGATGAAGTTATTATTCCAGAACCATTTTACGCTAATTATAACGGGTTTTCCACAGCTTCTGGGGTGAAAGTTGTTCCTGTAATTTCTAAAATTGAAGATAATTTTGCATTGCCTCCAATAGAAGAGTTCGAGAAACTAATTACACCTAAAACTAAGGCGATTTTAATTTGTAATCCAGGAAACCCAACAGGTTATTTATATTCTAAAGACGAGATTAAAAAATTAGCAGCTATAGTTAAAAAACACGATTTATTTTTAATTGCTGACGAAGTTTATAGAGAATTTGCTTACGATGGCGAAGTCCACTACTCTATTCTTCAAGAAGAAGGATTAGATGAACATGCTATAATTATAGATTCTGTATCTAAGCGTTACAGTATGTGTGGTGCACGCATTGGTTGTTTGGTTAGTAAAAGTAAATCTGTAATAGCAACAGCTTTAAAATTTGCGCAAGCACGTTTAAGCCCGCCAACCTTAGCTCAAATTGCTAGTGAAGCAGCTTTAGAAACACCACAAAGTTACTTTGATGATGTTATAGAAGAATATGTAGAAAGACGTAATACTTTAATTAATGGCTTAAAAGAAATTGAAGGCGTAAAAGTAGCTACACCAAAAGGTGCTTTTTATTGTGTGGTAGAATTACCCGTAAAAAATAGCGATGCTTTTGCTCAATGGTTATTAGAAGAGTTTTATGTAGATAACGAAACAATTATGGTTGCTCCTGCAGGCGGATTTTATAGCACACCAAATGTTGGTTTAAACCAAATTCGTATTGCTTATGTACTTAATCAAGAAAGCCTATTAAAGGCGATAAATATTTTAAAAGAAGCTCTTAAGGTTTATAAAGACTAAGTGACTATACAACACAACATATCTCTAAAGCCATACAATACTTTTGGTTTAGATGTACAAGCAAAGCAATTTGTAAGTATTTCTAATACAAACGAATTAATTGATGTTTTAAAAGCGTATCCAAATACCGAAAAACTACTTTTAGGTGGAGGAAGTAATATGTTGTTGACTCAAGATATTGAGAAACTTGTTATTCATTTAAATTTAAAAGGAAAAACAGAAATTTCGAAGACAGAACATCACTTTTTAATTGAAGCTAATGCTGGCGAAAATTGGCATGAATTTGTGCTTTGGTCTATAAATAAAGGTTTTGGCGGCTTAGAAAATATGTCTCTTATCCCTGGAAATGTAGGAACCAGTCCAATACAAAATATTGGTGCTTATGGCGTAGAGTTAAAAGATACTTTTGTAAGCTGTAAAGTTTTAAATATTGAGAATTTAGAGGTTGAAGAATTTACTAACGAACAATGTAAGTTTGGCTACAGAAATTCTATTTTCAAAAACGAATCTAAAGGTAAATACATTATTCTAAGTGTTATTTTTAAATTAACTCATAATACGCATAACCTTAAAGTAGATTATGGAGCTATTAAAGATGAATTAGCTCAGAAAAATATTAGTAATCCTTCTGTAAAAGATGTCTCTAATGCTGTAATTGCTATTAGACAATCTAAATTGCCAGACCCTAAAGAAATTGGTAATAGCGGAAGCTTTTTTAAGAATCCAATTATTCAAAAAGAAATTTTCAATAAACTATTAACAAATTTCCCAAAAGCACCAAGTTATAAGGTTTCGGAAACTGAGGTTAAAATTCCTGCTGGTTGGTTAATTGAAACCGCTGGTTTTAAAGGGAAAACCTTCGGTAATTATGGTGTGCATAAAAAACAAGCCTTAGTTTTAGTAAATTATGGTGGCGCAACAGGAACCGAAATTTTAGAATTGTCTAAATTAATTCAGGAAACAGTAAAGCGTATTTTTGATATTGAAATTGAAGCTGAAGTAAATATTTTGTAAAAAAAAATCTTTATAAAAACGTCTTAAAAAACTTCATAAAGCGAAGTTGCTATAATTCCTTTATTATTTTTTAAAGGAATAGACAATAACTGCTTTTCTGCTTTCACTCTAAAATTAAATGGTGGCACTAATAAATCAACACCACTTTGTTTTTTTAGTCTTATACCTTGTCCAGAAATAATATCCTTATTAGGCTCAAAATTACTACTAGGTAAATGTTCCGTTAGAATAACATATTTAAAATTACTTAATTTACTAGCTACATTTTTCACCTCAGCATTAGATAGATGTTGTAACACTTGCCTTATTAAAACACAATCTCCAGAAGGTAAATTATCTACTGCAATATCTAAACAGTTAAATTCTAAATTTTCTGCTTTAAAAGTTTCTTTATTATAGGTTATAAGGCTTGGAACTATATCTACAGCAATATAAGACTTGGTGTATTCTACTAATTGCTTACCAATATTAAAATCGCCACAACCTAAATCACACACTATGAGTGAGTTTTTAAAAGACTTTAAAAAAGATGTAACAACTTCTATGTATGGATTTACAATTTCAGGATTATGAGAGCCATCTCCAGAGTAAAACACAGTATTATTGTTTCCCCAAAGATTAAGATTATAAACCTGTTCCATAGCCATTTTAGTAGGCCAAGTCTGTTTTTTGTTTTTCTCTTTCTTTATCATACAATTACAATGGTACTATTAAACAAACCTACAACTAAATTTAATTTTTTAATCTTAACTTATAATCTTAGCTTAGTAGATATATTAGAATTAAACGTAATGGTGTATTTATTTCTACGTTGTGGGTAATTAGACTATAACAAGTTCAAGAGATTAAAATTAATATATGACTGAATTCTGGGATAAAACCTTTAGAAGTAATAAAAAAATGTGGGGAGAGAAACCTACAGACAATGCTTTTACAGTTCTAAAGTTAATGCAAAAACATAATAAGAATAGTGTATTAATTCCAGGTTTTGGATATGGAAGAAATGCGAAAATTTTTTACGACAATGGATTTGATGTAACTGGAATTGAAATATCTAAAACAGCTATTGAAAGAGCTCGTAAATATTTTGGAATAGATGTGATAATACACCACGGTTCTGTTTCTGATATGCCACATAGTAAAGTTCAATACGAATCAATCTATTGTTATTCTCTTATTCACCTTTTAGGCAAAAGTGAAAGAATAAAACTAATTGAAGATTGTTATTTACAATTAATTCCTAATGGAATAATGGTTTTCGTTGCATTGTCAGCAAACGATAAACGATTTGGTATTGGAAAGAAAGTTAGACAAAACACTTTCCATTCTTACCAAGGATTAAACCTTTACTTCTATAACGAAAAGTCTATAAAACAGGAGTTTGGAAATTATAACATAATAGAGTTAAAAGAAATTAATGAACCTGAAGAAAATCCAAATGAAATACATTGGATGATAGTGTGTAAAAAATAACTACCTACAATACCGTGTGTAATTAATTGCTTTGGTTGTTGTCTATTTGGAAAATTCCTTCGGAATTTTCTCGTGTTCGTTTTTGTTTATTAAATTAGTTGCTCAAACACATAACTAATGATACACAAAACCTTAAGCAGTATAAAAAATTAATATTAACGAATTATAAAAATAGATAAACATGAAAAAAGGAATGATTAAATTAAGTGTGATGTACCCAAACGGAGAAGGTAAAACTTTTGACATGGATTATTATTGCAACAAACACATACCAATGGTTGCGGGTTTGTTAGGAAATGCTGTAAAAGGAGCAACCGTTGAATCAGGATTAGGTAGTGCAGCACCAGGATCGCCAGCTCCTTATGCGGCTATGGGTAATATGTATTTTGAATCTATGGAATCCTTTCAAAATTCATTTGGTCTAAATGCAGAATCTATTATGGCTGACACTCCTAATTACACTAATACTGAACCTACAGTACAAATTAGCGAAGTATTAATTTAAACTACTTAACCAATGTACAAAGGTCAAAAAAAGCCCTTTACACTTACCGTTAATAAACACGTTGATTCGGATTGTAATTGAAAATTTAAAAGTAAAAATTGTATTGATAAAAATTGAATTATTATAATAATCAAACTATGTCTTCAAAAATATTAGATTTTAAAAATATAAAAGGTGATTTTACGGGTGGACTAGTTGCTGGTGTAGTTGCTTTACCTTTAGCACTTGCTTTTGGTGTACAATCTGGAATGGGAGCAACAGCTGGTCTCTATGGCGCAATAATGGTAGGAATATTTGCTGCGCTTTTTGGAGGAACACAAACTCAAGCTAGTGGTCCAACTGGACCAATGACAGTTGTAGCTGCTGCTTTAGTTACTGGAGCTATTGGAATTACAGGAAGCATAGAATCTGCAATGGGAATTATTCTTTTAAGCTTTTTATTAGGTGGCGTTTTGCAAATTGTTTTTGGACTAATAAATATTGCTGGTTATGTAAAATACTTTCCTTATTCTGTAGTATCAGGGTTTATGAGTGGAGTAGGTTTAATTATTATAATTTTACAATTATTTCCCTTTGCAGGGCTAGATTCAGCCAAGTCTACCGTTGCAGTAATTCAAGATTTTCCAAGAATATTTAAGGAACTAAACATATATTCACTTGCGCTTGGTTTTTTAACTATATTAATTTATTACTTATTTCCATTGGTTACAAAAGCAATTCCTAGCCCATTAGTAGCTTTAATAGCTACTTCTATAGTAGCTTATTTTTTAGGATGGGACGTGCCAATTATTGGAGAAATTCCTTCAGGAATACCTAGTTTGCAAATAGGAACCATGTTAAGTAATATTCCGCCAGAATCATATACATTAATATTAGAATATGCCGCTGTATTTGCAGTTTTAGGTAGTATAGATTCTTTACTAACATCTGTTATAGCAGACAATATGACAAAAACAAAGCATAACAGTAACCGAGAATTAATTGGACAAGGAATTGGTAATATGCTAGCTGCTATTTTTGGTGGCATACCTGGCGCAGGTGCAACAAAAGGCACAGTTGTTAATATTAATGCTGGCGGCACAACACGAATTTCAGGTATAATACATGGATTATTTCTATTAGCTGTTCTTTTAGGCTTAGGATCACTCGCAGCCTATATTCCTCTTTCTGTTTTGGCAGGATTACTTATTCCAATTGGATTCAAAATAATTGATACTAAAGGCTTAAAACATCTTCTTCGAGTACCTAAAGCAGATGCGGTAGTTTTAATTTTAGTTTTACTGGTAACCACCTTTGGCAGTTTGATTCAGGCTGTTGGGATAGGAGTAGCATTGGCGTGTATCTTATTTATGAAAAAAGCTAGCGATCTTGGAGAAAAAGGTATTGTTATTGAAACCGTTGAAAACTTAGAAGATGAAAAACCTTGGCAAGATGAATTACCTTTCTACAACAAATACAAAGACAAAATTTTAATAAAACATTTAAAAGGCCCTCTGTTTTTTGGATATACTGCTCATTTGAAGAACCAGATAACATCTATTGATAGTAAAATTAAAGCATTAATCATTCGAATGGATGAAGTGCCGTTAATTGATCAATCAGGCCTTTATGCTTTAGAAGATATTGTATTCGATTTAAAACAGCGAGACGTACAGGTTTTGTTTATTAATTTGCAAGAGCAGCCTATGGATAAATTAAGATCTATAGATATAATTCCTGATTTAGTAGCAGAAACCCATATTTTCGAAACTATAAAAGATGCTTTCGATTCCCTAAAACTAACCATTGAAAAGTGATGCATTTCTGCAAAGAAATTACTTTGTAAAAAAAATGCAAAAATAATAACGATTCAAGTAGGTATTAAGAGTGTTTTATTAAAAATATTATTAACAAAAAGCAATACTTTTTAGCCACTACTACTTTTACACAAAACCTTTAACATTAATTAACCTAAAACGAAATGAAAGTTACAGCTGAAAAAAATGAAAAAGTGGCAAATATGATATTTGGGTCTATTTATCCACTTTATTTAAACAGGTTAGAAAAAAACGGACGAACTAAAGAAGAGTTAAACCAAGTAATAGAATGGTTAACCGGATTTAATTCAGATAAAACACAAGCATTTATTGATGAGAAAGCAACCTTTAAAACATTTTTTGATCAAGCAGAAATGCATCCCAACGCACATTTAATAAAAGGTGTTGTTTGTGGTTACAGAATTGAAGACATAAAAGACCAATTTAAAACCTATAAACAATGTAGATCTTTAGAGAAATTAATAGATGAATTAGCTAAAGGTCGTAAAATGGATAAAATTTTACGAAAAGAAAAAAAAGTAAATGGAAAAAAATTCAATCCTTAAAAAAACATCAAAAACTGTATTAGATGGTTCTGAACAAATATTAACACAATTTAAAAACGGATTGTCTAAAATTGGAGATATTGGAACTAATACTAAGAACAAGTTTGTTGATTATGTAAAAGATGTATTTGATGTTTTACCACTTATCGAAAGTGCAATATTTAAAACAAATAGACTTATTGTTGGTATCTCTGTTCCTCCTTCAATTGAAATACACTTTAGTAGGTTTAAAGAAATTAATGAACAAGAAACAGAAGAATTACTTAACCTATATTCTGACCGAAAAATGTTTAAATTAATTTTTAAAGCATTAAAAATGTCAAATGAATTTCAAGGGAAATTATCTTCAGATACATTGGTGTTTAGCGAAACATGTATTGAGATTTCAATACCACCAAAAATCAGTATAAAATATTTAAATAAAGACATTTCTAATATAACCAAAATAGAAACTGAATTTGATTAAAAAAACAAAACTTATGAAAATCAACTTATTATCTTGCGAAGCTCCAAGACCAGACAGAAGAGCAATAACCAAATGCATTGCAGAAATGGCAAATAATGTTAGCGATTCTTTAGCTAAAGAATTTACAGATATACTTTTAGAAGGCGATACTATAGATATTGAAATAGAAGATAAAAACTCTGCATCGGATTTAAGAGCTTTAAGGAAATTGAGTATAGATTATGAGATTATTGAATAATAACTTGTTTCAAACTCTTTGAATATCACAAACTTTTCCCAAAATCAAATTCACGCATAACAAAAGATAAAAAAGTAACGTTAAAAAAGTAAGTCTCACTTCTAAAATCCTTAGTTATGCAAAATCCAACCGAAACACAACTTGTTCTACTTTTAAAAAACAACAAACAACAAGCTTACACGTATTTACATAATAATTATGCTACCAATCTTAGCAGAATTATAAATGCCATAGTTAAAAACACAGACGATACTAAAGATGTGTTACAAGAGGCTTATATTAAGATTTTTAAAAACATAAAATTCTACAATCCTAAAAAAGGAAGATTATATACATGGTTGCATCAAATTACTAAAAGAACCGCTATAGATTTTTTTAGAAGTAAAAAAAGAAAGCAAACGGAAAACGGAATAATTATAACTGCTTCTAATCAATTAAACACAGATGTTTTGGATTTAAAAAATCATTTAAATAATTTATCCATTAATCATAAAGAAGTATTGCAGTCGGTTTATTTAGAAGGCCATACACATGAGCAAGCCAGTAAAAAACTAAACGTAAAATTAGGCACTTTAAAATCGAGATTAAGAGCAGGGTTAAAGCAATTACAGAATATTTATTGTAAGCGTAAATAAGCTAAAAAATAGTATCTTTGTAATACTAAAATTTAGACATTTTGAAATTATTTTTAATCACATTAGTATTATTAGGAATTGGTGTAGCTGGCATAGCTATTAAAATTTGGGCTAAAAAAGATGGTAAGTTTGCAGGAACATGCGCTAGTCAAAATCCAATGTTAAATAAAGAAGGTGAAAATTGTGGGTTCTGTGGAAAAACTCCAGAGCAATATGCAGATTGTAACGAAACTGAACATACTTCGTAATTTATGATTCTAGTGATATTATTCTACAGTTTTATAGCTGTAGTAGCTATTCAAACCATATACTATATGGTTTTTTCTTTTTTTGCATTTTCAAAAAACAAAAGAAACAAAACATCATCTACTCCAGTTTCAGTTATTATTTGTGCTAAAAACGAAGGTGATAATATTAAAAAATTTCTGCCATCAATTATAGAACAAAATTATCCAACTTTTGAAATTGTTTTAATCAACGATGCATCAGCAGACAATACATTAGAATTATTTGAAGCTTTGGCGCTTAAACACGGTAATATAAAAGTTGTAGATGTTGAGAATAACGAAGCTTTTTGGGGAAACAAAAAATACGCCTTAACACTTGGAATAAAAGCCGCTAAACACAATCATTTATTATTTACAGATGCAGATTGCAAAACAGTTTCTAAAGACTGGATTAGCACTATGAGTCGTAATTTTACAGATAAAAAATCTATTGTTTTAGGTTACGGGTCATATCAAAAAAAGGGATACAATCTTTTAAATAAACTAATTCGCTTTGAAACACTACTAACAGCTATACAGTATTTTTCGTATGCTAAAGTTGGATCTCCATTTATGGGCGTAGGTAGAAATTTAGCGTATACTAAAAGTGATTTCTACAGCACTAACGGTTTTATAAATCATATGAAAATCCGATCTGGAGATGATGATTTATTTATAAATGAAGTTGCAACAAAGCATAATACTGCTATTTGTTTTTTGGAAGAAAGTTTTACTGTTTCTATTCCTAAAACTACCTTTAAAACTTGGTTTAAGCAAAAAAGAAGACACGTTTCTACAGCAAATTTTTACAAAACAAAACATAAATTAACGTTAGGTTTATTTTATGTTAGTCAGGTATTATTCTATATACTTCCCATATTTTTACTATCTTTTTTATATCAATGGGAGATTGTTTTAGGGCTAATCGGATTTAGATTGATATTCCAATACTTTGTATTTGGCTTTTCAGCTTCCAAATTAAAAGAAAAAGACATCTTGTATTTATTACCTTTCTTAGAAATTGGTTTAATTATTGCTCAATTCAGTATATTTATAATAAATAAGATATCAAAACCTACACATTGGAAATAAACGAAGCTATAACAAAAGCAAAATCTAACGATCAAAAAGCGTTTAATTTCTTATTAGATACGCATTGGGATTATGTATATGGATTCCAACTAAAGCGGTTAGAAAACGAAAATGATGCGGAAGACATTACTATTCAAACATTTTCAAAAGCGTTTGATAAAATTAAAAGTTTTAATGAGGATTATACTTTTAAAACGTGGTTAATTACAATTTCTAAAAACCTCCATATTGATTTATTAAGAAAGGAAAAATCTACATTTTTAAAGCAAGAACCTTTACAATCTAAAAAAGAAGCTTATAAAGTTCCTGACGATTCTCCTACTATTGAAGACAAGTTAATTACAGAACAAAATTTGGCAAAACTATTAAGAGATATTAAACGTTTAAAACCACATTATCAAGAAGTTATCCAACTACGTTATTTTCAAGAGTTTAGCTACAAGCAAATGGCTACAGAACTTAATGAGCCAATGAATAATATCAAAGTTAAACTGTTAAGAGCTAAAAAACTTTTAGCAGAAATTATAAAAAGTTAAGAAAGGTTTAAGTGCAAAAAAAACTAATCAAATACTTTGTATCTTTGTAATGAAGAAAAATAGCTAAAATGGAAACCAAAACTGCTTCAAATATATTACCTGAAAGACAAGCTAAACCTAAATGGCTTAAAGTTAAATTACCAACAGGTAAAAAATACACAGAACTTCGTGGTTTAGTTGACAAATACAACCTAAACACAATTTGTGCTTCAGGAAGTTGTCCAAATATGGGCGAATGTTGGGGAGAAGGAACAGCTACATTTATGATTTTAGGTAATATTTGTACACGTTCTTGTGGGTTTTGTGGAGTAAAAACAGGAAGACCAGAAACTGTAGATTGGGATGAACCTGAAAAAGTAGCGCGTTCTATTAAAATAATGGGTATAAAACATGCTGTTTTAACAAGTGTAGATAGAGACGATCTAAAAGATATGGGAAGCATTATGTGGTCTGAAACCGTAAAAGCTGTAAGACGAATGAATCCTGAAACAACAATGGAAACTCTTATTCCAGATTTTCAAGGTATTACAAAACATATAGATAGGATTATAGATGTTGCTCCAGAAGTAGTATCTCATAATATTGAAACGGTAAGAAGATTAACACGAGAAGTTAGAATCCAAGCTAAATACGATAAGAGTTTAGAAGTTCTAAACTATCTTAAAAACTCAGGACAAAGACGTACAAAATCTGGGATAATGTTAGGCTTAGGTGAAAAACCTGAAGAGGTTATTCAAACACTAGAAGATTTAAGGGAAAATCAAGTAGATGTAGTTACTATTGGACAATACCTGCAGCCTAGTAAAAAGCACTTGCCAGTAAAGCAATTTATCACACCAGATCAATTTCATGAATACGAAACTATAGGTAAAGAATTAGGTTTTAGACACGTAGAAAGTAGCGCCTTAGTTCGTTCTTCTTATAAAGCTCAGAAACACATTAACTAAATGATAAAAGTTGCCATTAATGGCTTTGGAAGAATTGGTCGTCGTGTATTACGTCTATTACAAGAGCATAATACAATTAAGGTTGTTGCCATAAATGACTTAGCAGACGCAAAAACCTTAAGTCATCTATTTAAATATGATAGTATTCATGGCGTTTTTAAAGACGAAATAAGCCATACCTCAAATCAAATAATCATTAATGGCAACTCAATTGATTTACTAAACGAAAATCATCCAAAAAACATAAATTGGCGTTTATATAATCCTGATTTTGTTATTGAAGCTACTGGTAAATTTAAGACTGAAGCAGATTTAATACATCACATTAAAAATGGTGCAAAACAAGTTATTTTAAGCGTTCCTCCATTAGATGACAGTATTAAAACTATTGTTTTAGGTGTAAACGACAATTTAATAACAGGAGAAGAAAAAATTATTTCTAACGCATCTTGTACTACAAATAATGCTGCACCAATGATTTCTATAATCAATGAACTTTGCGGAATTAATCAAGCATATATTACAACAGTTCATTCATATACAACAGATCAAAGTTTACACGACCAGCCACATAGAGATTTACGAAGAGCTAGAGCTGCTGGACAAAGTATTGTACCAACTACAACTGGAGCTGCAAAAGCGTTAACTAAAATATTTCCAGAATTAAATAATGTTATTGGTGGTTGCGGAATTAGAGTTCCTGTAGCAAATGGATCTTTAACAGATATTACCTTTAATGTAAAAAAGGAAGTGTCCATTGAGGTTATAAATAAGGCCTTTAAAACTGCTGCTAAAAATAAATTTAAAGGTTTTCTAGAATATACAGAAGATCCTATTGTTTCTATAGATATTGTTGGTAATATCCATTCTTGTGTTTTTGATTCGCAGATGACATCTGTTATTGGAACAATGGTTAAAATTATTGGTTGGTATGATAACGAAACTGGTTATTCTAGTAGAATTATAGACTTAATCTATTTGCTTCAGTCAAAAAAATAACGTTACTTTAATGAATAAAACGCTGTTGCATTATTGTTATGCTAAAAAATAAAATTTTACATATCCTTTTTTGTTGTCTTATGTGTGTTTCTATTACCGCTCAGAATAAAACGAGCGAAGAAATAAAAGCATCCAAGGAAAAAGTAGCTATGTATATTACTGAAGCTGAAAACAATATTAAAGAAGATCAGTATTACCAAGCTAGAAAAGACTTAGACGACGCATTAAAATACGCTAGAAACATAAATGACAATGAACGTATTGGTCTTGTTTATTATGAAATTGGTGAGTTAATGCTTTTAATGCAAGAATATGACGAAGCAGAACTGTCTTTTCAAAAAGCCATATTAAAACAAGAACTTTTAAATAACAAAATAGCTTTAGCAAATAGTTACAGTGGACTTGGAGACACGTATTTAAACTTATTTCGATATGATTCTGCAAAAAAATATTATCAGTTAGCAGAAATTGTTTTTGGAGAAGTAAATGATGTAGATGCTCAAATGTATGCAATCTTAAAAAAAGCTATTGTACACTATAGGTTAGATGAGTTTAGTTTTGCTATAGAGGAATTTGACAAATGTATATCTAGAGCAAAAACAAAAAAAGCACAAGATGTTTTAAGTGCTTCATATATATATAAAGGACATATTGTATCACGTATAATAGATTTAGAACGTGGTAGATTAATGGTATATAGTGGTCTGAGTATTGCAGAAGAAAATAACTACACAGAAATTTTAAAAAACACATTCTTTATTATTAGTGATATTCAGGAAAGAAATGGAGAATTAATAGAATCTAATAAATATTTAAAAAAACATATTAGGTATAACGATTCATTAAATGCTGTAAAAGACAACAAGTTATCTACAAAAAAACGTTTAGAATTTTTAAAAAATGACCAGACTGAATACCAATTAGAAAAAATTGAAAACCTTCAAGAGCTAAAAGATACTAAAACCGAGAACAAGATTATTACAATGCTTGGTTTTGCATTTTTTACAATACTTTCTTTATTTACAATTTCGCTTTATAAAAACAATACTATTCGTAAAAAATCTAACAAAGAGCTTTCTGCAAAAAACAAAGAACTTATAATAGCAAAAGAAACAGCAGAACAAGCTACAAAAGCTAAAGCAAATTTCTTATCTACTGTAACCCATGAATTAAGAACACCACTTTATGCAGTTACAGGATTAACAAATATGCTTATTGAAGAAAACCCAAAAGAAGAGCAAAAAGGACACTTAAATTCACTAAAATTCTCTGGAGATTATTTACTTACTTTTATTAATGATATTTTAGATGTTAACAAAATTGAAGCTCAAAAAGTAGATATTCAAACAGAAGTTTTCAATCTTAAATCCAAGGTAAAAAACATAATATTAGCATTAAGTAATGCACAACCAAAAAATAATGTAAAAATTCACTTAGAATACGATAAAGATTTGCCAAGTTATTTTGTTTTAGATCAGGTTAAAATCTCTCAAGTATTAATTAACCTTATTGGAAACGCCATAAAATTCACCAAAAATGGAGACGTTTGGGTAAGAATTTTAAAAACAAAAGTAGAACAAGAAAAATACACATTACGATTTGAGGTAGAAGATAATGGGATTGGTATAAGTAAAGAAAAACAAGAAAATATATTTGATAGTTTCTCGCAAGGCTCTATAGAAATAAATAGGAAATATGGTGGTACTGGACTTGGATTATCAATTGTAAAAGGGTTAGTTGGAATTTTAGGTGGTACTATAAGTCTTAAAAGTGAACTAGGAAAGGGAACAAAGTTTTATTTTGAAATTGATGTTAAAAAAGGAGAAAAAATAACAGAAGTAAAACAAATTGAATACTTCAAAGATGTTGAAAAAAACAACCTTGAAAACATTAATGTTTTAATTGTTGAAGACAATAAAATTAATCAAATGATTACTCAAAAAACATTGAGTAAAATGAAAATTACAAGTGATATTGTAGACAATGGAGAAGCTGCAGTAGAACTTGTAAAACAAAAAAAGCACAATGTCGTTTTAATGGATATTCATATGCCAGGAATTAGTGGTGTTGAAGCTACAAAGCAAATACGTGTATTTGATAAAGACTTAATTATTTTTGCTCTAACCGCTGTAACATTAGATGATAAACTTAACGAATTTAAAACGGCTGGATTTACCAATGTTATTTCTAAACCTTTTAAACAAGAAGTTTTCGAAAAAATTCTATTTACTGAGTTAACTAAGCAAGATATTATTAATTAGTTTTTACAAAGTTCAAAATCTGTTTATTAAAATCTAAAGCATTATCAATTTCTATTTCTATAGGTAGATAATATAATTTATCTTTTAGGTTATGCTCAAACTGCAAGCGCATATAGTCTTTTTCAGTAGTTATAATTAAATCTAATTCAGATAACGTATTAATATCCTTTTGAGTAAAATTGTAATGATCTTCATATTCTAAATGCTCAAAAACCAAATCTTTATTTTCTAAATAAGAAACTAATGGTTTAGCATTTGCAATTCCAGTAACTAAAGTGAATTTTTTTAACGCATCTAAATCTAATTCAACTTTAGCCGATTTAACAGTTTTAGAATAAGTAATAGAACTAAAATAAACAGACTGATATTCTAAAGGTTTTATCTTAGAAACAATTTGCTTTTTAGTTTCATCTGTAATTATTGTTGGACATTTTGTAACCACAATAGCATTAGCTCGTTTATAACCACTTTTAGTCTCACGCAAATTACCAGTAGGCAACATAAAATCATCTGTAAATAAGTTAGAATACGTAGAAAGCAACACATTAAATCCTGCCTTTACTTTTCTATGCTGAAAAGCATCATCTAAAACAATTACTTCTGGTTTTGGCTGCAAATCTGTCAATTTAGAAATTCCGTTTTGTCGATCTTCGCAAACAGCAACTGTAATATCTGTTCCAAAATTTTGGTAATACTGAAAACTCTCATCACCTAAATCTGCATGAGTCAAACCATTTTTAGCCAATACAAAACCTTTGGTTGCTCTACCGTAACCTCTGCTTAATGTCGCGATTTGTTTTTTATCTTTCAATAAATTAATTAAGTAACTAACCATTGGCGATTTTCCTGTACCACCTACACTTAGATTACCAACACATATAACAGGGAAATCATAACTTTTTGATTTAAAAAAACCAACATTATATGCTTTATTAATACACCAAGTGGCCAAAAAATAAATGGGTACAAACGGAAAAGCTAAATATCTAAAGAGTTTCATCATAAGTTATGCGTTACAACGAAAGTAAAAATTTTATATTTGTTCCATATTATAAAACTGAATATTTATGCAAATTGCAGATGTTATTTCAATTATAGAAAAAGAAATTCCCTTAAATTATGCCGAAGATTTTGATAATGTTGGGCTTTTAGTTGGTAATAAAAATGAAGACTTAAAAGGAATCTTAGTCACTCTAGATACTACAGAAGCTGTTGTGGACGAAGCAATAAAAAAAGGATGCAATTTTATTTGTAGTTTTCATCCCATTATATTTAAAGGTCTAAAATCTTTAACTGGTAAAACATATGTAGAGCGTACAGTTTTAAAAGCAATTCAAAATAACATTGCTATTTATGCTATTCATACAGCTTTAGATAATTCTATTATTGGTGTTAATAAAATGATTTGTAATCAATTAAATCTTAAAAACACTAAGATTTTAATTCCGCAGAAAAACACTTTAAAAAAACTAACCACTTACGTTCCAAAAAATGAAGCTGAAGCATTAAGAACCGCTTTATTTAAAGCTGGAGCTGGACACATAGAAAACTATAGTAATTGTAGCTTTAATATTGAAGGAAATGGAACTTACCAAGGTAACAATGCTTCAAACCCTAGAAAAGGCAACAAAAATGAATTACATACAGAACAAGAAACTCAAATTTCTGTAGTTTTTCAAAAACATTTAGAAAGTGAAATTTTATCAGCTTTACACAAAAATCATTCTTATGAAACAATTGCATATGAGATAATTTCAATAGAAAACAAAAATCAAACTATTGGAATTGGAATGGTTGGAGAGCTAGAAACACCTTTGCCGGAAAAAGCATTTTTAGAATACTTAAAAGCACATATGCAAACTAACACAATTCGTCATTCATCATTTCTAAATAAAGACATAAAGCGTATTGCGGTTTTAGGTGGTTCTGGTGCATTTGGAATAAACGCAGCTAAAAAAGCAAAAGCAGATGTTTATATTACATCAGATTTAAAATATCATGATTTCTTTAGCGCAGAAAACAACATACTTTTAGCAGATATTGGACATTATGAAAGCGAACAATTCACAAAAAACGGATTAGTAGCAATACTTACAAAAAAAATTCATAATTTTGCAATCTCTTTATCAAAGACAAACACAAATCCTGTTAAGTATTTTTAAAACATGGCAAAAAAGAAAGAAATAACGGTAGAACAACGCTTAAGAGCGCTATACGACATACAAATTATTGACTCTAGAATTGATGAGATAAGAAATGTTCGTGGAGAATTACCTATTGAAGTAAGTGACTTAGAAGATGAAGTTTCTGGATTACAGTTACGTTTGCAAAAACTTGAAGCTAGTTTAGAAGATATAGACACATCTATTCGCGATAAGAAAAACTTAATTGAAGAAGCTAAAGGCTTAATTAAGAAATACGCTACACAACAAGAAAATGTTAGAAATAATCGTGAATTCGATTCTTTAACGAAAGAAGTTGAGTTTCAAGAATTAGAAATTGAATTAGCAGAAAAACACATCCGTGAATTCAAAGCTAAAACCGAACAAAAGAAAACGGTTATAGAAAACACTAAAGAACACAACAAAGAGCGTGAAGAACATTTAAAGCACAAAAAAAGTGAGTTAGATGCAATCTTAAACGAAACTAAAAAAGAAGAAGAAGCTTTAGAAGCTAAAGTTGTTGAACTTAAAGGAAAGCTAGAAGAACGTTTAGTTAAAGCTTACGAGCGTATTAGAAGAAACGCAAAAAATGGTTTAGCTGTTGTTGCAATAGAACGTGGCGCTTCTGGAGGATCTTATTTTACAATTCCACCACAAGTACAAATGGAAATTGCTGCTCGTAAAAAAGTAATTACAGATGAGCATTCTGGTCGTATTTTAGTTGATGCCGAATTAGCTGAAGAACAAACAGTAAAAATGAATAAAATGATTGCTAAATTATAAGCTTCATTTATTATTATATAAAAAAAAGCCTTTACATTTCTGTAAAGGCTTTTTTTATGATTTATTTTAAGAAAACTTTACAATAATTAAAATTAAGGTTTTCTAATTTTATTCGACCTAGGAGAAAGAAAAACACAAAATATGAAAACTTTAATTTTATCGTTAATTACTATTTTAACATTTAGTTGTCAAAATAATGCGCAAAACAAAAACTCAAAAAAACAGTTAGACATTACAACTACAAAACCAATAGAAGTGCCTTTAGAAAATGGACTAGCTAAAGCATATTTTGCAAGTGGTTGTTTTTGGTGTGTAGAAGCTATTTACGAAAGCGTAAATGGCGTTACAGAAGTTTACAACGGTTATTCTGGCGGACATACTAAAAACCCAACGTACGAGTCAAGCAATACAGGCAGAACTGGCCATGCAGAAGCTGTAGAAGTTATTTATAATCCTAAAGTAGTAAGTTTTAAAACCTTAGTTGATATTTATTTTGCATCTCAAAACCCAACACAAGCTAACGGACAAGGAAACGATAGAGGTTCGCAATACAGATCTATCTTATTCTACCAAAACGACACACAAAAACAAATTATAGAGACCAAAAAAAATGCGCTAGCAAAACAACTTGGTGCAAAAATAGCAGCAGAAGTTTATCCGTTTCAAAAATTTTGGTTAGGCGAAGATTACCACCAAGATTACGAAAAGCGTCATCCAGAACATCCATACATTCAAAATGTATCTATTCCAAGATTAAATCATTTTAAACGTAAAATGCCAAGTGTATTAAAAAAATAAGTTCATTTTTTTCAAATATAAACAGTCCACTGGATATTACAATAAAAAAATTATCTTTACGGGATAACAGTGGTGATAATCTTACCATATCCTGAGTTATTTACGGGATATCAATAATAAAAGTTACTAAATAATACGTTGTGGTGCATTTGAGAGAAACATTGTGAGTTTAAAAGAAAAATTAGACAAAATAGATTCCGAAATTGAAAACGGACTGAAATTCAAAGCGACTGACAGGTTGCGGAATTTGATACAGGAAAATCCGAATGAGATTGAATTATGGAATAAACTCGCTGAACTTTATTACGAAAGTGGATTTTTGGATTCTGCTGGAAAATATTGGATTCTGACTGAACCAACTGACAACCGAATTAAAAAATGCGTTGAGATTTACGAAAAATCGGTAAACTATTCAGGATACCAGATTTTACAGGAAATAGTATTTCGAGGAGACAAATCCAAATTACCTGAATTTACTCAAAAAAAGTTATTGGAATTAGAATCTGATAGTAAAGGTAAAGCTAATTACGTTCCAAAATTCAGTCCAAAATCGAATAAACAAAGGCCGAAAAAAGGTAGCCCAAAAATGGATTTTAGAGATAAGCTAACAGTTTATCCAATCGTTGGAATTTTTATTTTTTTAGCAATATGTTCAATTATTGGAGTTATAACAGTAATAAAATGGATTTTCTGAAATTAAAAAACGACACCACAACAAACGGATATAACTAATAAAAAAGCATCAATATGAAAGCTAATTAATTAAGCAAGATAAAAAATTTACCACATCTGGTAATAATAAATGTAACAAGTTAGAAAGCTCTTGTACCACTAATTACCAAATAATTATTTTACAACAAAGAAGTGTTATTCTTTCAAATTAGTTGGTATTTCACAAATTGGAATAGGAATCATTTTGTGTTGGTTGTTACGGTTGTAGCGCATAAAAATTTTAAACACTTTCTTTTCTCTTCCTGTAAAATCACGTTCTAATTTTCCTTCATCTTTCATTTTCATTGCCCATTCTAATTCAGGATAACTTGCTCCAATTTGATCTTCGTCGCTTCTAGCATCGCCAAACAACCCATCGCTTGGTGCAGCTTCAATTATAGACTTAGGAACGTTTAATGCTTTTGCAATAGCATAAACTTCACTTTTAAGTAAATCGGCAATCGGGCTTAAATCTACGCCGCCATCACCATATTTAGTATAAAAACCAACGCCAAAATCTTCAACTTTATTTCCAGTTCCAGCAACTAGTAAACCGTAAAGTCCTGCGTGATAGTATAAAGTAGTCATTCGTAATCTGGCTCTGGTATTAGCTAAAGCCATATTTACAATATCTTCTTTACCTTCAAGAGAAACTTCGGTTGTAAATTCCTCAAAAACAGGTGTTAAATCTGTTTTGGTGTCTTGTACATTAGGAAAACGTTTCTTTAATTGTTTAATATGTTCTTGTCCTCTAGAAACGTGACTTTCTGCTTGGTGAATTGGCATTTCAATACATAAAACATCTAAGCCTGTTTTAGCACAAAGTGTAGAGGTTACTGCAGAATCTATTCCTCCAGAAATTCCAACTACAAAACCTTTAACTCTAGCGTTTGTTGCATAATCTTTTAACCAGTTAACAATATGATCTATTACTTTTTCTGTTTGCATATTAAAAGGAAATTTAATTAAAGAGTAGTACCTTTGTCCAACAAAAATAAAGTAATTGCGTTAGTATTAAAAATTAATACTTAGTTAGATGAAGAAATTATCGGTTTTAGTTCTGTGTATTATAGTTTTAGTGTCTTGTATAGATGATTCTAAATCTAATATTGATGTGTCTAGTATTGAAGTGAATTTTAATATAGAACGTTTTGATAAAGCTTTTGGTGAAGCAAAACCACAAGACTTGCCAAAATTGAAAGCAGCTTTTCCTTTTATGTTTTCTAATCGTTTTACAGACGATTTTTGGTTGGTACAAATGCAAGATAGTTTACAGCAGGAATTACATAAGGAAACTGCAAATGTGTTTTCTAATCTTTCAAAACAGAAAGTAGAAATCACTAAATTATTTAAGCATTTAAAATATTACAACTCATATTTTAAAACGCCAAGAGTTGTTACAGCAACATCTTCTGTAGATTATAGAAATAAAGTTATTGTTACAGATACGATTGTTTTAATTTCTTTAGATACTTATTTAGGGGATAAACATTTTTTCTATGATGGCTTACAGGAGTATTTAAAAGCTAATATGAAACCAGAGCAAATGGTAGTAGATATTGCAACTAAATATGGTGAAATGACTGTTTTTCAACCTAAAAGAAAAACACTTTTGGACGAAATGATTTATTACGGAAAACTACTGGCTTATAAAGACCGTGTTATACCTTTTAAATCTGATGCTGAAAAAATTGGTTATTCATTAGCGCAATTTGATTGGGCAAAAGTAAATGAAGAAAATATTTGGACTTATTTTATTGAGCGAGAATTATTATTTAGTACAGATAATAAATTAGCGAGCCAGTTTATTAATCCAGCACCTTTTAGTAAGTTTTATTTAGCCGAAATTGATTCTGATTCTCCAGGTAGAATTGGTCGTTTTGTGGGTTGGAGAATTGTAAAATCTTATTTAAAAAACAATGATGTTTCTTTTGAGGATATGTTAAAAACCGATGCAGAAACTATTTTTAATTTATCAAAGTATAAACCAGAACCAAATGAGTAAATTAACATCTGAAATTACCCTAAAAGTTGGGCTAGATGAAAATAAAGTTCCAGAAAAATTACATTGGACTGCACAAGATGGCGGAATTACAAATGCCGAAGCTAAAGCTATGATGCTTTCTGTTTGGGATAGTGAACAACAAGAGTCTTTACGTATAGATTTATGGACTAAAGATATGCCTGTAGACGAAATGAAAGTGTTTTTTCACCAAACTTTAGTAGCTATGAGCGATACATTTCAACGTGCTACTCAAGATGAAAAAATGAGTGCTACAATGAAAGATTTTTGCGACTATTTTGCTGAGAAACTGGAATTAAAGAAGTAATTGGTTTTGGGTAGTTATTAACGATTACCACTCATTAATTCTATTAGAATCTAATTTAATAAAGATAAACAGTAGAATAGTAAAACCCCAAAGCCCAGAACCACCATAACTAAATAAAGGTAGTGGAATTCCAATAGTAGGAATTAGTCCCATAACCATTCCTATGTTTATTAAAAAGTGAAAAAATAGTATGGCAGCAACGCTATAGCCATAAACGCGACTAAAAGTTGTTTTCTGTCTTTCTGCTAAAAATAAAACTCGTAGCATTAATAAAACAAATACAATTACTACTGCAGAGCTTCCTAAAAATCCCCATTCTTCTCCTACAGTGCTAAAAATATAATCTGTATGTTGTTCTGGTACAAATTTACCAGTGGTTCTTGTACCATCCAAAAAACCTTTTCCTGAAAATCCACCGCTACTAATAGCTTTTTCAGATTCATTTAAGTTATAGGCTTCAAGTTTTTTCATGCGTTCCAGTTTAACTGGATCTTTTTCTAAACTTAGCCAAATGGTAATTCTATCTTTTTGATGTGGTGGTAATAAATTAGTGAATACATAGCCTACAGTAAAAGCAAAACCAATGTATAAAGCTGATATAGCAATTAATTTTGGAATACGTCTTCTAATTTTTTTAGTTGAAAAAAAGAATAGTTTTAATGCTACAGCTATTACTATAAATAGTGCTGTAATAATTAGACCAAATTTTAAACTTAAAATTGCCGAAAATATAGTTAAAGCACCAATTTGTAAATAAATTTTAGGTAAACCTTCTCGATATAACACAAAAAAGAATGCGCCATAAACTAATGTGCTTCCTGCATCTTTTTGTAATAAGATTAGTAAGGCAGGAATTAATAGGATTAAAACAATATTAATTTGATGTTTTAGCTGTTTAATATTAATATTTAAATCGCTTAAATATTTTGCAATAGCAAGCGCTGTAGCCACTTTAGCAAATTCACTAGGTTGAATAGTTATTCCTCCAATTCCATACCAGGAAGTAGCACCATTTACATTTTTACCAAATATGAATAGTCCAGCTAGAGATAGCATAGATATTACATAGATAATACTTGAAAACCGTTCGTAAAACTTACTATCTACAGAAAGTAAAAGAATAATTAAAAAGAATGATAATCCAATAAAAAGGAGTTGTTTTCCGTAAGATTTAGAAAAATCTAATATGTCAATAACTTCTCCGCTTTGTGATGCTGAAATAATATTTACCCAACCAAAAAGAACTAAACTAAAAAATAATAGAATAGCGATCCAATCGAACTTAAAATGTCTGTCGGTTTCTCTAATCATTTTTTTTACGTCTTAAAGCTTTAATTCTAATACTATCTTTTGGGTTTTTTTCTATAATTTGATATTGAGTCTCTCTATTTATTTTAAATGGTTCTCCTGAATATGGTTTAGCGTATTCATTCTCTAAGCTATGGGTTAAAATCCAATCTTCAAAATCTTGTCTTGTAATAGTTCCTGTTAGATATTGCTCAATCATTAAACTAGCAATTCGTCCAGCAAAACGACTTCCAAAATAGCCATTTTCTACAAAAACAGCTATGGCTATTTTTGGATTTTCTTTAGGTGCAAAAGCAACAAAAATAGAATGGTCAGTTAATTGTACTCTCGTTGAGTCGTTTATTTTAGCAAAATTTTCTACAGTTCCAGTTTTTCCACATATTTCAATATCTTTTACCTGTAGGTAATATGCTGTTCCTTTAGGACTTGTGTAGACTTGATGCATACCTTCAATTACAGGTTCAAAATGTTCTTTATCAATACTTGTGTATTTTGGAGTTGTAAATTTTTTGTCTAAAGTTTCGCCTTTTATTGATTTTACAATATGTGGTGTATAATAAAATCCTCTGTTCGCTATGGCCGCAACCATATTTGCTAATTGTATTGGTGTAGTTTGTACTTCGCCTTGTCCAATAGCATTGGAAATAGTGTATGAGGAATAAAACTCTCTTGGATACGCGTTTTTATAATATTTTCTATCCGGAATTAATCCTTTTTGACCAACAGATAAATCATTATTTAAGTAATTTCCTAAGCCAAAACTTTTAACGTGTTTACTCCACGTATTAATTCCTAGAGATGCGTTGTCTTCGTTATCTAAAATACGTCTATATGTAGTTGCAAAAAAAGCATTACAAGATCTTATAATGGCATCAGTAACATTATTTCTAACACCATATCCACAATGGCAACCTAAAACACGATTTCCATATCTATAGCCATTATGGCAAGTTACTTTTTCATTTGTTGTAATTATCCCTTCTTGTAAACCGACCAAAGCATTCATTAATTTGAAAGGAGATCCTGGTTCATAAACGCCTTGTAAACTTCTATTAAAAAGTGGTTTCGCTATGCTGTCTCTATAAAGTTTAGTGAAATTTTTAGAACGTTTTCTTCCAACTAAATCGTTAGGATTGTATGTTGGAGCTGCAACCATAGCTAAAATTTCTCCGCTACTTGGTTCAATTGCAATTA
>NZ_JBELDZ010000020.1:0-35548 GCF_042094015.1 Aurantibacter sp.
AGGAAATTTAAAAATATAAATCTTTATGAAAGCAGGAATTGTAGGCTTACCAAACGTAGGAAAAAGTACGTTATTTAATTGTTTGTCAAATGCAAAAGCACAAAGTGCAAATTTTCCATTTTGTACAATTGAACCTAATATTGGTGTAGTGAATGTTCCAGATCCAAGATTAGAAAAGTTGGAAGCTTTAGTGAACCCAGAACGTGTTTTACCAGCAACTGTAGAGATTGTAGATATTGCAGGTTTGGTAAAAGGAGCTAGTAAGGGTGAAGGGTTAGGTAATCAATTTTTAGCTAATATTAGAGAAACTGACGCTATTTTACATGTATTGCGTTGTTTTAATAATGATAATATAATTCACGTAGACGGAAGTGTAGATCCAATTAGAGATAAGGAAACTATCGATATGGAATTACAACTGAAAGATTTAGAAACGGTTGATAAAAAGCTTGAAAAGGTAAAAAGGGCCTCAAGAACTGGAAATAAAGAAGCTCAAAAAGAAGAAGCTATTTTATTAAAAATTAAAGATGCTTTGGAAACAGGAACATCTGTAAGAGCTTTAGAGTTTTCTGATGAAGAGAATGCTGAATTTGTAAAACCAGCTCAATTTATTACAGATAAACCAGTCATGTATGTTTGTAATGTCGATGAAGGCGCAGCAGTTAATGGAAATGAATATGTCGATAGAGTTCGTGAAGCTGTTAAAGATGAAAACGCAGAAGTATTAGTATTAGCAGTTGGAACAGAAGCAGATATTAACGAATTGGATGATTATGAAGAACGTCAAATGTTCTTAGCAGATATTGGGCTTGAAGAAGCTGGAGCGGCTAAGCTAATACGTTCAGCTTATAAATTATTAAATCAGCAGACTTATTTTACAGCTGGAGTTAAAGAAGTAAGAGCTTGGACTGTAGATATAGGTGCAACTGGACCACAAGCTGCTGGAGTTATCCATACAGATTTTGAAAAAGGATTTATCCGTGCAGAAGTTATTGGATACGATGATTATGTAGAGTTTGGAAGCGAAGCCAAAGTTAAAGAAGCTGGTAAAATGAGAGTAGAAGGAAAGCAATATATTGTTAAAGATGGAGATGTTATGCATTTCTTATTTAATGTGTAAATAATAACAAAATTTTATAATTTAAAGTCAGCATTTTTATGCTGACTTTTTTTGTTAATTATTTTAAACTAAAGCTATTTTATTTTTTCACTACTTATAGTATATTAGCATCAAACTCCATTTACTATAATTTATGTCTCAAGAAACTAAATATACAGAAGATAATATACGATCACTCGACTGGAAAGAGCATATACGTATGCGTCCTGGTATGTATATTGGTAAATTAGGAGATGGATCTTCTCCAGACGATGGTATTTATATTCTTTTAAAAGAAGTTCTAGATAACTCTATAGACGAGTATGTTATGGGAGCAGGAAAAACTATAGATATTTCTGTTCAAGGTAGTAAAGTTATAGTTAGAGATTACGGTCGTGGAATTCCTTTAGGAAAAGTGGTAGATGTTGTGTCTAAAATGAATACTGGAGGAAAATACGATTCTAAAGCCTTTAAAAAATCAGTTGGATTAAATGGAGTTGGTACTAAAGCAGTAAACGCATTATCTGGTTATTTTAGAGTAGAATCTTCTCGAGATGGAAAATCTGCAGCAGCAGAATTTGAAAAAGGAGAATTAATCAATCAAGAGTTTTTAGACGAAACTACGCGTAGGAAAGGAACAAAGGTTTCTTTTATTCCAGACGAAAACATTTTTAAAAACTACAAATACAGAAATGAGTATGTTGTTAAAATGCTTAAAAATTATGTATACCTAAATCCAGGTTTAACCATAGTTTTTAATGGTGAGAAATTTTATAGTGAAAACGGATTAAAAGATTTATTAGAGGAAAAAATAAACGCATCAGATATTCAATATCCGATTATCCACCTACGTGGAGACGATATTGAAATAGCGCTTACACATAGTAAAACACAATACAGTGAAGAATATAATAGTTTTGTAAACGGACAAAACACGACCCAAGGAGGAACACATTTAGCTGCTTTCAGAGAGGCTTTGGTTAGAACAATTCGTGAGTTTTATGGTAAAAATTATGACGCTTCAGACGTTAGAAAATCTGTAGTATCTGCCATAGCAATAAAGGTTATGGAACCTGTTTTTGAGAGTCAAACAAAAACAAAATTAGGTTCTACAGATATGGGCGGAGATTTACCTACAGTTAGAACTTACATCAACGATTTTCTTAAAAAATATTTAGACAATTATTTACATAAAAACACTGAAACTGCAGACTTACTTCAACGTAAGATATTACAAGCAGAACGCGAACGTAAAGAATTATCTGGAATTCGAAAAATAGCAAAAGATAGAGCTAAAAAGGCTAATCTTCATAATAAGAAATTACGCGATTGTCGTGTACATTTTGGTGATGCTAAAAATCCAAGAAATCTAGAAACTACATTATTTATTACCGAGGGAGATTCTGCATCTGGTAGTATTACAAAGTCTAGAGATGTAAACACACAAGCCGTTTTTAGTTTAAAAGGAAAGCCATTAAATTGTTACGGTTTAACAAAGAAAATTGTATACGAGAATGAAGAATTTAACTTACTACAAGCAGCATTAAATATTGAAGAATCTTTAGAAGATTTACGTTATAATAATATTGTAATAGCAACCGATGCCGATGTAGATGGAATGCATATTCGTTTATTATTAATTACGTTTTTTCTTCAGTTTTTTCCAGAAGTTATAAAAGAAGGTCATTTGTATATTCTTCAAACACCATTATTTAGAGTTAGAAATAAAAAGGAAACTATTTATTGTTATTCAGAGCAAGAACGTAGGGATGCTATTCAAAAACTAAAACCAAAACCAGAAATCACTCGATTTAAAGGTTTAGGAGAGATTTCACCTAATGAGTTTGTTCACTTTATAGGTGAAGATATTCGTTTAGATCCAGTAATGTTAGACGATAATATGTTAATAGAAGATTTATTATCATTCTATATGGGGAAAAATACACCAGATAGACAAGAGTTTATTATAAATAACCTTAAGGTTGAATTAGATATTATTGAAGAGGAAAAATAATGACAAAAGACCACAACAACGATTTAACAGAAGATAATTTAGAGCCTATAAATTCTGAAGAAAACCTACAACCACAAGAAAGCATTACCCGAATTACGGGAATGTATAAAGATTGGTTTTTAGATTATGCGTCTTACGTAATATTAGAACGTGCAGTTCCGGCAATAGAAGACGGATTTAAACCAGTACAAAGACGTATTATGCATTCTATGAAAGATTTAGACGATGGGCGCTATAATAAAGTAGCCAATATTGTTGGTCACACAATGCAGTATCATCCGCATGGAGACGCAAGTATTGCAGATGCTATGGTGCAAATTGGTCAGAAGGATTTATTAATAGATACACAAGGAAACTGGGGAAATATACTAACTGGAGATAGAGCAGCTGCATCACGTTATATAGAAGCTCGTATTTCTAAATTTGGATTAGATGTGGTTTTCAATCCAAAAATCACAGAATGGCAATCTAGTTATGATGGTAGGAGAAAAGAACCTATTAATCTTCCTGTTATGTTTCCGTTATTACTAGCGCAAGGTGGAGAAGGAATTGCGGTTGGACTTTCAACAAAGATATTACCTCATAATTTTGTAGAATTAATAGATGCGTCAATTAAGCATTTACAAGGCAAGCGTTTTACTATTTATCCAGATTTTCCAACTGGAGGAATTGCAGATATTTCTAATTATAATGATGGTTTACGTGGTGGAAAAGTACGTTGTCGTGCTAAAATTTCACAAAGCGAAAAAAACACCTTAGTAATTACAGAAGTGCCTTTTGGTAACACCACACAGTCTTTAATAGATTCTATCTTAAAAGCCAACGATAAAGGCAAGATTAAAATTAAAAAAATTGAAGATAATACGGCTGCAGAAGTAGAAATACTAATTCATTTGCCTGGAGGAATTTCACCAGATAAAACTATAGATGCTTTATATGCATTTACAAGTTGCGAGTCATCGATTTCTCCATTAGGTTGTGTTATTGAAGATAATAAACCGCTTTTTGTAGGTGTAACAGAAATGTTAAAACGAAGTACAGAAAACACTGTAGATTTATTGCGTCAGGAATTACAGATTAAACTTAACGAATTCCAAGAACAATGGCACTTTGCAAGTTTAGAACGTATTTTTATTGAAAATAGAATTTACCGAGACATAGAAGAAGAAGAAACTTGGGAAGGCGTAATTAATGCTATAGATAAAGGTTTACAACCACATATTAAGCATTTAAAACGAGCTATTACAGTTGAAGATATTTCACGTTTAACAGAAATTAGAATAAAACGTATTTCTAAATTTGATATAGATAAAGCACAACAAAAAATAGATGCATTAGAAGATCAAATTACTGAAGTTAAAAACCATTTAGAAAACTTAATAGACTATGCTATTGCATATTTTACGCGTTTAAAAAAGGATTACGGAAAAGGTAGAGAACGTAAAACAGAATTACGTACGTTTGATGATGTTGATGCTACCAAAGTAATTATTAGAAGTACAAAACTCTATGTTAATAGAGAAGAAGGCTTTATAGGAACATCGCTTAAAAAAGACGAATATATTGGAGATTGTAGTGATATAGATGATATTATAACATTTACTGCCGATGGTAAAATGATGGTTACCAAAGTAGATTCTAAAACGTTTATTGGTAAAAATATTATTCACGTTGCTATTTTTAAGAAAAAGGACAAACGTACCATTTATAACTTAATTTATAGAGATGGAAGTAAAGGTCCATCTTACATAAAACGATTTAATGTAACCTCTGTTACAAGAGATAAAGATTACGATTTAACTAACGGAACAAAAACATCTAAAGTATTGTATTTTTCTGCTAATCCAAACGGAGAAGCTGAAGTTGTTAGTATAGCATTACGCCAAGCTGGAAGTATTAAAAAATTAAAATGGGACATAGATTTTGCCGATATACTAATTAAAGGTCGTTCAAGTAAAGGAAATGTAGTCACTAAATATCCTGTAAAATCTGTAGAGCTTAAAGAAAAAGGAGTTTCTACCTTAAAACCACGTAAAATATGGTTTGACGATACAGTACAACGTTTAAATGTAGATGGAAGAGGTGAGTTGTTAGGCGAATTTAAAGGTGAAGATAAATTGCTTTTAATAAACCAAAAAGGAATAGCAAAAACGGTAACACCAGAAGTTACACTTCATTTTGATAATGATTTAATTGTTATGGAAAAATGGATTCCAGAAAAACCAATTTCTGCTATTTATTTTAATGGCGAAAAAGATATTTATTACGTTAAACGTTTTCTAATTGAACAAGCCGATAAAGAAGATAAGTTTATTTCTGATGATGAAAAATCGTATTTAGAAATAGTCTCTACAGACTGGAAGCCTTTAGCCGAAATTGAATTTACTAAAGAAAGAGGCAAAGACAGAAAAGATAACGAAACTATTAACTTAGAAGACTTTATAGCTGTAAAAGGAATCTCAGCGTTAGGAAATCAATTGACTAAAGATAAAGTAAAACAGATTAATTTATTAGAACCTCTTCCGGTTGAAATTGAGGTTGAAGAACCAGAAGTTGAAACAGAAAGCACTAACGAAGAAGAAGCTTCTAAAGACGATTCTGGACAAGCTAGTTTGTTTTAGAGTTTAGAAAATAATTAAATAACAAACGTAATATTGTGTTTATTATTACGTTGGTAACAATATGAAAAACGAAACAAGAGAATACAGCTTTTTAGAAACTTCTTGGATTTCAATGGTATTCACATTCATTGGAGTAATAATACTTAATACAATACTTGTTTTTAAAATTCAGAAAGCCTTGGACATACCGAAGAATGGTTTTATAGGAATTATCATTATTGCTTTGATTTTTTTGGTTCCGATTTTGATTTCAAGACTTGTTTCTTTCAATAAGACGACTGTAATTTTGAATAAAAAAGAAATAAAAGTAAAACGTAGTTCTTTAATAGGTTTACCAATCAAATCTAACCTTGAATTACATTATTCTCAGATTGATTCTTATTTGTTTCAAGACGACCAAAATTGGTATTGACTTAAAATTAAAGATTTGAATGGAAAGATTTATAGAATATGGAAATTTGGAAGGATTAAAAACAAAGAGTTCAAAGCTTTTAGAGACCGGCTAAACAAAGAGATTAAATGGTTTAACCAAGAGGTGTAAAACGTTAGATTTAATATAAAAACTTAATGTGACAACATTATTTTACAATATATTTCAGAAAATAATCTATCCTCTTGTATGAATAATTAGCTTTTCTTATAAATAAGCTTAATCAACCTTATAAGCAACACCTTTTTGCTTGGTTACTTCACCTACATAAGAATACTCAAAAGTGTAAGTAGAATCTGTAGTAGTTAGTATTTTTAAATGCACATCTTTTTTAGCAGCCATACTTTTTGGGTTTATGGTTGTAAAAATAACTTCACAATCGTTTATCCAACGTAATTTAGAAGAATCTGTTTTTTTATTATACGTTTCTATTTGTAAGTCTTTAGATCTGTTAAAAGTAGAAACGTAGGTTTTACCATTAATTTCAATTTCACTTCTAAAATCACCAGTTTGGTATTCTGTACAATTGCGTTCAAATTCGTAGCAATTAGTAAATAATAAAAGTAGAAGTAAAGCTGATAAAAATTTCATCTGTAATGTTTTTACAAAATTACAAAAAAGCAAAAGGTATTTATTTAAAAAGAGAAAAATAAGTAAAAATTAACGCTTACTCATAAATCGTGTATTTCAAAATTTATGGCACTTAGTTATGAATTCTCGAAATTTGAAAAACTCCCATCTTTATAAAAAATTACAATTCGTTCAATTTGTTTTCCTTTAGAATTAATAGTCATCATTTTTCCAAAATCTGAATCTTGAGAATTTTCTGTTTTTTCATTTTCAACTTTTTTAGAAAATAAATCTGGTGAATTTTGATTTGAAGAATTTTCAAAATTAGAAACAGGTGATTTTGAAATTGGAGTAGGAGTAATTATTTTTTCTATAACATCGGTTTTTGGAAATGTACCTTTTCCATTTAATAACCAATACAATTCAACTTCTGGAAAAGTGTCTAAAACTTTCATTACAAACTCTAAACTTGGCTTGTTTCTTCCGGATAAAATATGTGATATACTAGAACGCTGCACACCAATTTTATTAGCAAAACCAGAGGCACTTTCTTGGTGATAATCTATTACTTTTTGTAGTCTTTTAGAGAATTCAGTGTTGTTTATCATTGTAAACAGCGGTTAGGTGTTTTATAGTGTTACAAATGTAATCAATCCTGTTTAATTAACCTAATAACGATATATAATCATAGCAATGTATTAATTTAATTATTTACGTAATAACACATAAGTAATTGATTTTAATTTTTTTAATTTAAAATTTTAATGTTTAAGTCAATGTTGTAAAATGTTATTGCTAAAGACCTGTCAAGGACATAGAGTTTGTATAAAGATGTAAACAATACTAATCGCTTACTTTGTTTACAATTGTAAATTATATAATGTTTACATTTGTAATCGATAGAATTACTATATGGAAAATCAATATTTAAAAACACATAATACTATTAAAGAATCATCTTTATTTGGACGTTATATTTCCTTAAATCACATTGAAGATTTAATACGTTCTTGTGCTGAGTTTTCCGAATTAGAATTTCTTGGTTTTTCAGAATTAAATGCTCCTATTTATAATTTAACTTTTGGTAATGGACCTTTAAAAGTTTTAATGTGGTCGCAAATGCACGGCAACGAGTCCACAACAACTAAAGCGGTTATGGATTTACTTAATTGGCTTAAACAAGATAACTCTATTGTTAAAAGTCTTCTAGAAAGTTTAACTATTAGTGTTATTCCAATGTTAAATCCAGATGGTGCAGAAGCTTATACGCGTATAAACGCTAATAAAGAAGATTTAAATAGAGATGCGCAAAATCTAACACAGAGAGAAAGTAACGTGTTTAATGCTTATTTAAACCGTTTTAAACCCAATTTTTGCTTTAATCTACATGGTCAACGTACTATTTTTAGTGCTGGAGCAACTAATAACCCTGCAACGTTATCTTTTTTAGCTCCTGCTTATAATACAGACAGAGAAATAAACAACATTAGAAAGCAATCTATGCGCTTAATAGCTTCTGTTAATGAGGTTTTACAAACAATTATATCAAATCAAGTTGGTAGATACGATGATGGTTTTAATGTTAACTGCTTAGGAGACACTTTAACTATGTTAGATATTCCTACAATACTTTTTGAAGCTGGACACTATAAAGACGATTATAATAGAGAAGAAGTAAGGCGATTTACGTTTGTTGCTATATTAGAAATGCTTTTTTCTATTAAAAACAATGTTCAGGATAATTTTAATCATGAATTATATTTTAATATTCCCGAAAACCAAAAGCTGTTTTGTGATGTATTAATCCAGAATGCATTAATTAAAGATGAAATTTGTGATATTGAAATTATTTTTAAAGAAATTTTAATAAATAAAGAGTTGGTTTTTCTGCCAAAAGTTGAAAAAATCACAAAATCTTCAGAAAAACACGCACATTATTACTTAGAAGCTAATAGTAATGAGGTCTTGACAAATAATGGTTTAATGATTTTTGAAGGTTATGAAAATGATGAAATACAGATTAATTTTGAGAATTATTCATTAAATTCTCTTATTATATAAAAAATGATGATGATAAATCGTTAATAATGTATTATTATTGCGGATATAATACATATTTTACTATAAAATGGCTAAATTTAAATTAGACGAAATAGATCATCAGATTCTTGATATGTTAATTGACAATACAAGAGTTCCTTTTACAGATATTGCTAAAAAACTTTTAATTTCTGCAGGAACAGTACATGTTCGTGTTAAAAAAATGGAAGATGCAGGTATAATTAAAGGTTCTTCTTTAACTCTAGATTACGGTAAACTTGGTTATTCTTTTATAGCTTATGTAGGTGTGTTTTTACAAAACACGTCTCAAACTAAATTTGTTTTAGAGCGCTTAAACTCTTTGCCATATGTTACTGTAGCACATATTACAACCGGGAAATTTAATATTTTCTGTAAATTGAGAGCTAAAGACACGCAACACGCAAAAGAAGTTATTTTTGCTATAGATGATATAGAAGGTGTTTATAGAACAGAAACAATGATTTCTTTAGAGGAAAGCTTAAATGATAAAAATCGATTAATGCACGAAATTTTTAATTCAATATAATTTATCGTTTCACAATAACAGTTTAACGCTTCAAGATTTTGTATTTTGAAGCGTTTTTTATTTATAATTTTATTTTTATGACAGTTAAATCACTAAAAGCCACAGAATATCTTGACTATTTCAGTCATTTTTTAAATCTAGTACCACAAAACGAATCTATTGTGGAGAGTTTAGAGTTAGTCTTTAAAAATAATTTAGAATTCTTTTTAAGTATTCCAGTAGCTAAGCACGAGTATCGTTATAAAAACGGTAAATGGACAATTAAAGAGCTTTTAAGTCATTTAATTGATACTGAGCGTATTTTTAATTACAGAGCTTTAAGAATAGCTAGAAACGATAAAACTCCAATGGAGGGTTTTAATGAGAATGACTATGCCGTACATAGTTTTGCAAATTCTAGATCTATGGAGAGTTTAATAGAAGAGTATAAGGCTGTTAAACTTGCAACAATAGCATTATTTAATAATTTTTCACCGGAAGTATTAAGACAGGTTGGAGTTGCTAGTGGACATAATGTTTCTGTAAGAGCAATTGGTTTTATTATTTCAGGACATGAAATTCATCATGTTAATGTAATAAAAGAGCGCTATTTAGAGTAGTAATCAAAAGCCTCGTAAATAAGTTCGTTTTCTACTAAACAATCTACTTTTGGTTCAGCAATAGCTTTTAGAAGAACGAAATTAATGTTTCCATGTTCGTTTTTCTTATCAAATTTTAAAAGTTCAATAACAGTAGCGATATCATTGTTTGAAAATGCAATTTTCCCGTAAAGTTTAATTAGATAGTTTTTTATAATTTCAGTGTCTTCTGCGGGGAATTCAAGTTGTTTTTCAGAAATATAACACGCTAAAATCATTCCAATAGCTATTGCTTCTCCATGAAGTAATTTTGTTTTACTTTGTTCTGTTAGAAAAAAAGACTCAATTGCGTGACCTAAAGTATGCCCGAAATTTAAAGTTTTACGTTCTTTTTTTTCAAAAGGATCTAGTTCTACAACTGTTTTTTTTATTAAAACAGAATCATAAATAAGTCTGTCTAAATCTTTTAAAGTCAAGTTCTTAAGTTCTGTAAGTTCTTGCCAATGTTTTTTATCTTTAATAAGTCCATGCTTAAGCATTTCGGCTAAACCGGAACGTAACTCAATTGAACTTAAAGTGTCTAAAAACAAGGTGTTTATTAGCACCATTTTTGGTGTATTAATTACACCTATTTGGTTTTTTAGATGACCTAAATCTACGCCATTCTTTCCGCCAACTGAAGCATCTACCATTGCTAATAAGCTGGTAGGGATATTTATATAATCTATGCCGCGTCTAAAAGTACTGGCAACAAAACCACCTAAATCTGTTACAACGCCACCACCAAGATTTAAAACTATACTTTTTTTGTCACCATCAAGCTCACTTAAAGCATTCCAAACACCTAAACACGTTTCAATATGTTTATTTTCTTCGCCAGATTCAATTTCTATAACTTCGATAGTTGTTTCAGTTTCTAATTGCTGTAATAATTGAGTTAAACAATGTTGATGGGTTATTGCATCTACAACTACAAAGATTTTGGAATAGTTGTTTTTTGCTAAAAATGTGTTTAAACTTTTAAAGCCTTCATTGTTAAAAACTATAGTGTAATCTTGAGTATTAATTTGAAGCATATTATCGTATAATATATTTTTTACGAAATTACACATTTTGAAAAAAACTGAACTATTTGTGACTTATATTTGTTTAAAATTTAATTAAATGTTTCAAAATTCTTCTTTTGATAATACAGAAGTCGCTTTTAGTTTAAAAACCGACTCAGAATTAGAACGCGCTTATTTTTTATTTAAAATGATATCGCATCAACCTTTGGTTCGTATTGGAACTGCCGCTACTAATTTTGCGTTAAAAGCTAAATTACCAGTAGAAGGTTTAATTAGAGCAACAGTTTTTGATCATTTTTGTGGTGGTGTAAACGAAGAAGATTGCATTCCTGTAATAGATAAAATGTTTACAAAAGGTGTCTGTTCTGTTTTAGATTATTCGGTTGAGGGAAAAGAAGATGAGGAGCAATTTGATTCAGCTAAAGAAAAAATCTTAAAGATTATTCGTTTTGCAGACGAAAAAGAGGCAATGCCAATTGTGGTTTTTAAACCTACAGGTTTTGGTCGTTTTGCTTTGTTTCAGAAAATTGGAGAAAAGAAATCTTTAACTACAGACGAAAAAGATGAGTGGAATAGAGTAGTAGCTCGTTTTAACGACGTTTGTAAATTAGCTAAAGAAAAAGATATTGAAATCTTAATTGATGGCGAAGAATCTTGGATGCAAGATGCAGCAGACGACTTAGTTGAAGACATGATGCGTTTGTATAACACTGAAAAACCTATCGTTTACAATACACTACAAACTTACAGATGGGATAGAGTAGCGTATTTAAAAGAAATCCATAAACGTGCTAATTCAGGAGGATTTAAATTAGGTTTTAAAATTGTTCGTGGTGCTTATATGGAAAAAGAACGAAAACGCGCCGAGGAGAATAATTATAAATCACCAATATGTGAAACCAAGCAAGCTACAGACGATTCTTTTAATGAAGCTATGGTTTATATTTTAGATAATTTAAATGATATTTCTGTGTTTATTGGTTCTCATAACGAGGAAAGCCATTATTTAGCAATGGATATTATGGCGCAAAAAGATATTGCTAAAAACGATAATAGAGTTTGGTTTGGCCAATTGTACGGAATGAGTGACCATATTAGCTATAATTTATCTAATTTAGGTTATAATGTAGCTAAGTATGTGCCTTTTGGTCCGGTAAAAGATGTTATGCCTTATTTAATTCGAAGAGCAGAAGAAAACACAAGTGTTGAAGGGCAAACAGGTCGAGAGTTAATGTTATTGACTAAAGAAAAAAAACGTAGGAAATCGTAATGAATTTAATCTTCTTCCTCAACTCTAAGTAACGTCGTAAACTTACTACAATTCTCTAATTCCATAATATAGTCTTGCTCGTTTAAAGAAGATTCTAAAAGGTAAATGCCACAAGGCTTTTTATGTTGTTCACTTTCAGAAAAGTTAACATCAGCTTTTAATATTAAAGTTTTAATATCTGCGCTATCTAACGCTAAAGCTTTCATTTGTTGCTGAGATTGGTTAGCATAACGTAAAGCTTTGCGTCCAATATCTTTTCTAACTCTAGCGTCTAAACCATAATCATACTGGCAAGAAGCACCTTTTCCGTTTAAAAAGAACGCAAGAATAATTAATCCTATTGAAAAACCACCTAAATAATATCCTACTCTATGTAAAATTCTCATAATTACTATTTGAAATGCAAATTTAGAATATTAAAAGGTTAGGATCACTATATTTTAGATCAAACCATTCGCCAACAGATCTATTTGTTAAAATACCATGATACATGTAAAGTCCACTTTTTAAACCATTATCAAAACGCACCGCATTTTCTATGCCGCCATCATCTGCAATCTTAAGTAGATAAGGTGTAAACATATTACTAATAGCAAAAGAAGCTGTTCTAGAATATCTTGCAGCAATATTTGGTACACAATAATGAATTACACCATGTTTAGTGTAAACAGGTTTGTTGTGGTTTGTAATTTCGCTAGTTTCTACACAACCGCCCATATCTATACTTACATCTATAATAACAGAACCATTTTTCATGTGCTCGACCATAGTTTCTGTAATTAAAACAGGAGATCTGTCTTTTCCTCTAACAGCACCAATTAAAACATCGCAACGTTTTAAAGCTTTGGTTAAAGCTTTTGGTTGAATGGTAGATGTGTAAAAAGTAGTTGCTAGATTTTGTTGGATACAACGCAATTTTGTAATAGAATTATCGAATACTTTTATATTGGCACCTAAGCCAATTGCGCCTCTTGCAGCATACTCACCAACAGTTCCAGCTCCAATAATAACCACTTCTACAGGAGGAACACCACTAACATTCCCAAATAATAGCCCATTTCCTTCAGATGAGCTGCTTAGTAATTCAGAAGCTATTAAAACAGAAGCAGTTCCGGCAATTTCACTTAAAGCTCTTACAGCAGGATAAGCATTGTCTTGATCTTTTATAAATTCGAAAGCCATAGCAGTAATACGTTTTTTGGCTAAAATCTCGAAATATTCTTTGGTTTGTGTTTTTAATTGCAATGCAGAAATTAAAACGGTTTGTGGTTTTATTAGCTCTAGCTCTTCTAAAGTTGGTGGCTCCACTTTTAAAAGCATTGGGCAATTGTAGACTTTTTTTGTGTCTTGTGTTATTTCTGCTCCAGCTTCACTATAATTTTTATCGCTATATTTTGAACCTAAACCAGCACCAGACTCTATTAAAACACGATGTCCATTATTAACTAATGCAGAAACTGCATCTGGAGTTAAGCAAACGCGTTTTTCTTGAAATGCTGTTTCCTTTGGTATTCCAATAAATAACTCACTCTTATGGGTTGTTACTTCAAGCATTTCTTCTTGTGGAAGTAAATCTGCTTTAGAAAATGGCGTATTATGGTGTGGCATTAGTTTGATGATTAAACGACTATAAATAAAAAACTAGTTGTTGTTATAATGTTTAAAGTTAAATAGAATTTTTCAATTCTAAAACTCTATTTAGTTTTTCATCTAAAACTATTGAAATAATCGTGAAATTTTCAGTGAAATTTTCTTTCAATAATTCTGGCCATTCAACAAAAACAAACGCATTGTTGTCAAAATATGTTTCAATACCAAAATCATATAATTCTTCTTCGGATTCAATTCTATACAAATCAAAATGATGAATACTGTCTTGTTTCGTTTTGTATGTGTTTACTAAAGAAAACGTAGGGCTACTTACATTATCTAAAGAACCTAATTGTTTAACTAAAGTTTTTATTAAAGTTGTTTTTCCTGTGCCCATTTCAGCTTCAAAAAAAAGAAGTTTTGATGTGGTGTTTTTTAAAATAAAAGCAGCAGCTTTGTCTAATTCATTAAGTTGGTAGGTTAGTCTCACTTGTTTATTTTTTAGGATCTAAAATTACAAATGGAATTATCATTTCTTCCAAAGAAACTCCACCATGTTGGTATGTGTTTCTATAATAACTTACATAATGATTGTAATTATTTGGATAAGCAAGAAATAAATCTGATTTAGCAAAAATAAACGAACTATTCATATTTATACTTGGTAAACCAATGTTTTTAGGAGCTTTAGCGACTAGAACATCTTTATCTTCGTAAGATAAACTTCTACCTGTTTTGTATCTTAAATTTGTACTAGTGTCTCTATCTCCAATTACTTTACTTGGATTTTTTACATTTATTGTTCCGTGATCTGTTGTTATAATTAGTTTAAAACCTAATTGTTGTGCATGTTGAATCATTTCTAACAAAGGAGAATTTTTAAACCAACTTTGAGTTAGCGATCTATATGCTTTATCATTAGAAGCTAACTCTTTTACCACATCCATTTCTGTTTTAGAATGAGATAGCATATCTACAAAATTGTAAACCACTACTGTTAAATCGTTGTCTTTTTGGCTATTAAAATTATCTGCTAATTTTTTTCCATCTCTTAGATTAGTTATTTTATGATATTCTGTTTTTAAGCCCGATAAGTTTAAGCGCTTTAGTTGAGCTCTTAAAAAATCCTCTTCATGTAGGTTTTTTCCACCTTGATCTGTATCATTTTTCCAAAATTCAGGATGCAGTTTCTCCATATCACTTGGCATTAAACCAGAGAAAATAGCATTTCTAGCGTATTGTGTTGCTGTTGGGAGAATGCTAAAAAAAGATGTTTCCTCTTTCTTTTTATAATGATTTGTTACATAGGGTTCAAAAGCTTTCCATTGGTCAAAACGCAAATTATCCACTACAACCATTAATGTTGGTTGTTCTTTAGATAAAATTGGAGCGACCTTTTCATTAAATAATTGATGAGATAAAATAGGTGATTCTGTATTAGGTAAAAACCAATTGGCGTAATTCTTATCTATAAACTTGCCAAATTGAATATTAGCTTCGTTTTTTTGAGATTCTAAAATCTCTATCATTGCTGGGTCTTCTATGTTTTCTAATTGAATCTCCCAATAAATTAATTTTTGATATAATGTAATCCAATCCTTATAACTATTAACCATAGCTAAATCCATAGCTATTTTCCTAAATTCTTGTTGATAATTAATTGTAGTACGTTCAGAAACTAAACGTGAATGATCTAAATTTTTCTTTAGACTTAGAAGAATTTGATTCGGATTTACAGGTTTGATAAGGTAATCTGCTATTTTATTACCAATAGCTTCTTCCATAATATATTCTTCTTCACTTTTTGTAATCATTACAATAGGTAAGGTGCTTTGTTTTTCTTTGATTTCATTTAATGTTTCTAAGCCGGTTAGTCCAGGCATATTTTCATCTAAAAAAACAATATCAAAATTTTGTTCGTCTACTAATTCTATGGCTTCGGCGCCACTTGTGCAAGTGGTAACGCTGTAGTTTTTCTTTTCTAAAAATAGAATATGAGGTTTAAGTAAATCGATTTCATCATCAACCCAAAGAATATGTATATTGTTCATTATATTTGTTTCTAATTATTAATAAATACCAACACGTTTGCAATCAAATAACAAACTTAAAATATTTAACGACCCAATTTACGGTTTTATTACAATACCTAATTCTATTATTTTTGATTTAATAGAACATAAATATTTTCAAAGATTAAGACGGATTTCACAAATGGGGTTATCTTACTTGGTTTATCCTGGAGCACATCATACAAGATTTCATCACGCATTAGGCTGTATGCATTTAATGCAAAAAGCAGTTAATGTGTTGCGTTTTAAAGGTGTAGAGATTTCTAAAGACGAAGAAAATGCGTTATATATAGCTATTTTATTACATGATATTGGTCATGGGCCATTTAGTCACGCAATGGAACATAGTATAGTTAATGGTGTTTCACATGAAGAAATTTCGTTATTATTTATGGAAGAGTTAAATGTTGAATTTAACCAAACTTTAACATTAGCAATTTCTATATTTAAAAGAGAATACCATAGAAATTTCATGTGTGAGTTAATATCTAGTCAATTAGATATAGATAGGTCAGATTATTTAAAGCGTGATAGTTTTTACACAGGTGTTTCTGAAGGAAATATTAATAGTGAACGTTTAATTACAATGCTAAATGTTAAAGACGACAATTTAGTTATAGAGCATAAAGGTATTTATAGCGTAGAGAAGTTTTTAGTAGCAAGACGTTTAATGTACTGGCAAGTTTATTTACATAAAACAAGCCTGGTAGCAGAACAATTAATAATTAGGGTTTTAAAACGTGCTAAAGAATTAAGTAGAAAAGGGGTCAATCTTCAAGCTAGTAAGCCTTTGCAATATTTTCTGAAGCGAGAAATAGATATAAGCACTTTTGATGCTAAAGCTTTAAGTTTATTTGCAGAGTTAGATGATTACGATATTATATCTGCGATGAAAGAATGGCAAAACAATGATGATTTTGTATTAAGTAATCTTTGTAAGATGATTTTGAATCGTGATTTATTAAAAGTTAAGTTGAAAAAAAATGAGATTTCTGACAAAAAAATAGAATTTCATTTGGATAGAGTAAAATCTCTCTACAGCTTAACTACAGATGAAGCAAAGTATTTTGTATTCAAAGGAAAAGTAACAAACCAAGCATACCATCAAAAAAAACATAATATCTCAATTTTATATAAAACAGGAAAGACGGAAGATATCGTAAAAGCATCCGATCAATTAAACTTGAAGGCTCTATCAAAACCGGTAACAAAATATTATATCTGTTTCCCAAAAGAACAATAGCACATTTTTTTTATATTTGCGACTAATGAAATTTACAGCAGAACAAATAGCGGGTATTTTAGAAGGTGAAGTTAAAGGTGATTCTTTAGCTGAAGTTTCAACCTTGTCTAAAATTGAAGAAGGTAAAGAAGGTTCATTAACTTTTCTTGCAAACTTAAAATACACGCCTTATATCTACACCACAAAAGCTTCTGTAATTATTGTAAATAAAGATTTTGTTGCAGATAAAGAGATAAATTCCACTTTAATATTGGTTGATGATGCTTTAATTGCCTTTTCAACATTATTAGATTATTACAACCAAATAAAACAAAACAAATCTGGAATAGAAGAACCGTCTTTTGTTTCAAAATCTGCCAAAATTGGTTCAAACATTTATCTTGGAGCATTTGCATATATTGGTGAAAATGCTAAAATTGGTAATAACGTAAAGATTTACCCTAATTGCTATGTTGGAGATAATGTGGTTATTGAAGATGGAACAGTTTTATTTGCTGGGTCAAAAGTATATTCAGACTGCATAATTGGAAAAAAGTGTGTTATCAATTCTGGTGCTGTAATAGGTGCAGACGGGTTTGGTTTTGCACCAACAGATTCTGGTTCTTACGAAAAAATACCACAAATTGGAAACGTTATTTTAGAAGACAATGTAGATGTAGGAGCAAACTCTACAATAGATAGAGCTACTTTAGGCTCTACAATAATTAAAGAAGGTGTAAAGTTGGATAACCATATTCAAATAGCACATAATGTTGAAATTGGTAAAAATACAGTTATTGCAGCGCAAACAGGAGTAGCAGGATCTACTAAAATTGGCGAAAATTGCAAAATTGGGGGTCAAGTTGGTGTTGCAGGACATTTAGTAATAGGAAATAATGTGCGTGTTCAAGCACAATCTGGAATAGGACGAAATATTAAAGACGGAGAAGTTTTACAAGGATCTCCATCTTTTAATTATGTAGATTGGAGTAAGTCTTATGTGTACTTTAAAAACTTACCAAAATTAGCCAAAACAATTAACGAATTAGATAAGAAAGTCAATGGGAATAGTTAAAACTAACCAAAAGCAAAAGACTATTAAAAACGAAATTTCTCTTGAAGGTGTTGGTCTTCACACAGGAGAAAGTGTTACATTAACGTTTAAGCCAGCAGAGCCAAATACTGGATTTACCTTTAAAAGAGTAGATCTAGAAGGTATGCCAGAAATGTCTGCAGATGCTAATTTTGTAACTAATACTCAAAGAGGAACTTGTTTAGAAAAAAACGGAGTTACTATTCAGACTTGCGAGCATGTATTAGCTGCCTGTGTAGGTTTGGATTTAGATAATGTTTTATTCGAAGTAAATTCTGCTGAGCCACCAATTATGGATGGGTCTTCTAAATATTTTGTACAGGCTCTAGAAAAAGCTGGTTCTATAGAACAGGAAGCATTTAGAGAGGAATACGAAATTACATCCGTTATTTCTTATTTAGATGAAGAAACTGGTAGCGAAATTCTTATTATGCCTTCTAAAAACTATCAAATTACAACAATGGTTGATTTTGGTACTAAGGTTTTAGGTACACAAAATGCTACGTTAAGTGATATGTCTAACTTTAAAGACGATATTTCTGATTCTCGTACATTTAGTTTTTTACATGAATTAGAGGCGCTTTTAGATAATGGTCTTATTAAAGGAGGCGATTTAAATAATGCCATTGTATATGTAGATAAGGAATTGTCAGACAGTACAATGTCTAAGCTAAAAGAAGCTTTTGGTAAAGACGACATCTCTGTTAAATCTAATGGAATCCTAGATAACTTAACTCTTCATCATCCCAATGAAGCAGCAAGACATAAATTATTAGATGTAATTGGTGATTTGGCTTTAACAGGAATAAGGTTAAAGGGTAAAGTTATAGCTACTAAACCTGGTCATTTTGTAAATACTCAATTTGCTAAAAAATTATCTAAATTAATAAAAAACGACAGAAGGAATAATGTTCCTAATATAGATATCAATCAAGATCCTTTAATGGATGTTAATCAAATTATGGATATGTTGCCTCATAGGCAGCCTTTTTTATTGATTGATAAGATTTTTGAACTATCAGACACTGGTGTTATTGGTTTAAAAAACGTAACGATGAACGAGGAGTTCTTTAAAGGACACTTTCCTGGTTCTCCAGTTATGCCAGGTGTTTTAATAGTTGAGGCAATGGCACAAACAGGTGGTATAATGGTTTTAAACACAGTTCCTGATCCTGAAAATTATTTAACATTTTTCATGAAAATTGACAAAGTTAAATTCAAGAAAAAAGTTGTACCAGGAGATACGCTAATTTTTAAGTGTGATTTAATTACACCAATAAGAAGAGGTATTTGTCATATGCAAGGTTATGCTTATGCTAATGGAGTTCTTTGTGCAGAAGCAGAATTAATGGCTCAAATATCTAAAGTTAAATAAAAGTTTATCTTCGTGGAGATAAGATATTAGAAAAATCAAAAATAGATTAAATGAATCAACCTTTAGCATATATACATCCGGGAGCAAAAATTGCTAAAAATGTAGTAATTGAACCTTTTACTACAATTTACAATAATGTAACTATTGGTGAAGGAACTTGGATTGGAAGTAATGTTACTATTATGGAAGGCGCTCGTATTGGTAAAAATTGCAGTATATTTCCTGGAGCTGTAATTTCTGCTGTTCCCCAGGATTTAAAATACGATGACGAAGATACATTAACCGTAATTGGTAATAATGTAACTATTCGTGAATGTGTTACAATAAATAGAGGGACTACAGATAGAATGAAAACAGTTATTGGAGATAATTGTTTAATAATGGCGTATTGCCATGTGGCTCATGATTGTATAGTTGGAAATAATGCAATATTTTCTAACAACAGTACATTAGCAGGTCACGTTACTATTGGAGACAATGTAATTTTAGCTGGTATGACAGCCGTTCATCAGTTTTGCTCTGTTGGCAAACATGCTTTTGTAACAGGAGGAACTTTAGTTCGTAAAGATGTTCCGCCATTCGTGAAAGCTGGTCGAGAACCAATCTCATATGTAGGAATAAACTCTGTAGGTTTAAGAAGACGTGGGTTTACTACTGAAAAAATAAGAGAAATTCAAGATGTTTTTAGAATTCTCTATCAAAAAAACTACAATACATCACAAGCATCTCAGATTATTGAAGCTGAAATGGAAGCGACTACAGAAAGAGACGAGATATTACAATTTATTAAAAATTCACATAGAGGTATTATGAAAGGATACTTCAAATCAAATTAAATTATGGCATCAACAAGCGACATTAGAAATGGATTATGTATTAAATATAATCATGATATATTTAAAATTATTGAATTTTTACATGTAAAGCCAGGAAAAGGACCTGCATTTGTAAGAACAAAATTAAAAAGTGTTTCTACCGGTAAAGTTATTGACAATACATTTTCTGCTGGTCATAAACTAGAAGATGTTCGTGTAGAAACTCATAGATTTCAATATTTATATCCAGAAGGAGATATTTTTCATTTTATGAATACTGAAGATTATACACAAATTACATTAAATGAGGCTGCAATAGATAATCCAGGCTTATTAAAAGAAGGTGAAGTAGTAACTGTATTAATTAATACAGAAGATGATATGCCACTATCTGTCGATATGCCAGCAACTGTGGTTTTAGAAGTTACAGCAACAGAGCCAGGAGTAAAAGGAAATACTGCAACAAATGCAACAAAACCGGCAACTGTAGAATCTGGAGCAATAGTAAATGTGCCTTTATTTATAAACGAAGGTGATAAAATAAAAGTAGAAACAACAAAAGGAACTTATAAAGAACGTGTTAAGGAGTAAATGAAATTTGCAAAAACATATACTTTAGATGCTATTTCAAAAATAATCGATTGTGATTATGTAGGATTAGCAGATTTTCCTGTTCATGGTATGAATGAAATTCATGTAGTAGAACCTGGAGATATTGTTTTTGTAGATCATCCAAAATATTACGATAAAGCTTTACAAAGTGAAGCAACTATAGTTTTAATTAATAAACAAGTTGATTGTCCAGAAGGAAAAGCTCTATTGATTAGTGATGATCCTTTTAGAGACTTTAACAAATTAACAAGTTTTTTCAAACCTTTTACAGTTTCAAACACAGCAATATCAAGTACAGCAGTAATTGGTGATAAAACAATTGTTCAGCCAAATTGTTTTATTGGAAACAATGTATTTATTGGTGAAAATTGTATCATCCATGCTAATGTGGTTATTAATGATGATACTGTTATAGGCGATAACGTTGTAATTCAATCAGGAACAATTTTAGGAGGAAACGCATTTTACTATAAAAATAGACCAGAAGGTTTTGATCAGTTATTGTCTGGTGGACGCGTTGTTATAGAAGACAACGTACATATAGGAGTAGGTTGTACTATAGATAAAGGAGTTAGTGGTGATACAACAATTGGTGAAGGTTCTAAATTAGACAATCAAATACAAGTTGGACATGATACTGTAATTGGTAAAAAATGTCTAATTGCATCACAAACAGGAATTGCGGGTTGTTGTGTTATCGAAGATGAGGTTACTATTTGGGGACAGGTTGGAACCAATAGCGGAATTACTATTGGTAAGAAAGCTGTTATTCTTGGTCAAACAGGTGTAACTAAATCTGTTAAAGGTGAAAAAACTTATTTTGGAACTCCAATTGAAGAATCAAGGAATAAATTAAAAGAATTAGCGTTACTAAGACGTTTGCCTAATATCTTAGAACAATTAAAAAAATAAATAAATGTCTGCAAAGAATATTGTTAAAGCCTTTTACGATTTAGATTTATCTAAAAAAACAGATGTAATATCATATTTTCATAAGGATTGTGAAATTCTGTGGAATAGTTCTAAAGGACAATCTATTCATAGTGTTAATGAAATAAAAGTACTTTTAGAAGAGCTTTACAAAAACTATCACAGTTATACTTCAAGAATCACACATCTTTTAGAAGATAATGGTGTAGTAACAGCAAGATATACTGTTTATGTAACAACAATAGAAAACCCAGAAAAAGAAGATGCTTTAGCTCACTTCACTACAATTTGGGAATTAAAAGATAATAAATTGTACAGAGGCTATCAAATAAGTCAGCTTGCCGAAAATGATAACATTAATATGATTTCATTTTAATAAAAAAATAAACAAAAAATACTTTTTTTAATAAAGACATAAGCCTATTTTTGTGTCGATTTAATCAAACATATACACATGAGCGTTTTAGTAAATAAAGATTCAAAAATTATAGTTCAAGGATTTACAGGTAGTGAAGGAACATTTCACGCAGGTCAAATGATTGAATATGGGACAAATGTAGTTGGTGGAGTTACGCCTGGTAAAGGAGGACAAACACATTTAGATCGTCCGGTTTATAATACGGTTGCAGAAGCTGTAGAAAAAGCAGGAGCAGATACAACTATTATTTTTGTGCCGCCAGCTTTTGCTGCAGACGCAATAATGGAAGCTGCAGATGCAGGTATAAAAGTAATTATTACTATTACTGAAGGTATTCCTGTAGCAGATATGATTAAAGCTTCAGACTACATTAAAGATAAAAATTGTCGCTTAGTTGGACCTAACTGTCCAGGTATTATTACTCCAGGAGAAGCTAAAGTTGGTATTATGCCAGGTTTTGTATTTAAAAAAGGTACTGTTGGTATTGTATCTAAATCAGGTACTTTAACTTACGAAGCTGCTGATCAAGTTGTAAAACAAGGCTTAGGTATTACTACAGCAATTGGTATTGGTGGAGATCCTATTATTGGTACAACTACTAAAGAAGCTGTTGAATTATTAATTAACGACCCAGAAACTGAATGTGTTGTTATGATTGGTGAAATTGGAGGACAATTAGAAGCAGATGCTGCAAATTGGTATAAAGAAAGTGGTTCTAAAAAACCAGTAATTGGTTTTATTGCAGGTGAAACTGCTCCAGCTGGTCGTACTATGGGTCACGCAGGTGCAATTGTAGGTGGATCAGATGATACTGCTCAAGCTAAAAAAGCAATTATGAGAGAATGTGGAATTCACGTAGTAAATTCTCCTGCTGAAATTGGTAAAAAAGTAAAAGAAGTTTTAGGATAGATTAAGTCTTTTTTCATAAAATATTCTTAAATATAAAACGTTATAAGTTCGTTAGTCTAATTTTGACTAACGAACTTTTTTTATTAATTAATATTCCAAAAATGAAACATTTAAAACCAATTGTTTTAGTAGTGTTGCTTCTTGTTGCTTTTAGCTGTAAGAAAAATGCGACTAAAAACAACAATGAAGTTGCAGTAAATTCAGTGACAGATGCAAACGGATTTAGTTATGAATCTGTAACAAACGATCCAACAGGTTTACGTTTATACACTTTAGAGAATGGACTAAAAGTATATTTAAGTAAAAATACGGAAGAGCCTAAAATACAAACTTATATAGCTGTTAGAGCTGGTTCTAATTACGATCCAAAAGAATCAACAGGTTTAGCTCATTATTTAGAGCATATGGTTTTTAAAGGAACAGACGAAATTGGTACAGTAGATTTTGAAGCTGAAAAAAAGTATTTAGATCAAATTTCTGAATTATATGAGCAACATAGAGCAGAGACAGATCCTGAAAAGAAAGTTGCATTATATAAAAAGATAGATGAAGTGTCTTTAGAAGCATCAAACTACTCAATTGCTAACGAGTATGATAAGATGATGAGTTCTTTAGGAGCTACAGGTACCAATGCACATACTTGGTTTGAAGAAACAGTCTATAAAAACAAAATTCCTGCTAACGAACTTGATAAATGGTTAAATCTTGAAAGTGAACGTTTTAGTCAATTGGTGTTACGCTTATTTCATACGGAATTAGAAGCTGTTTTTGAAGAATTTAATAGAGGACAAGATAACGATGGAAGAAAACAATATGCTGCTATGTTAAAAGGTTTGTTTCCAAAACATCCTTATGGTCAACAAAGTACTATTGGCACAGCAGATCATTTAAAGAATCCTTCAATGATTGATATTAATAATTATTTCGATAAATATTATGTGCCAAATAATATGGCTGTTGTTTTAGTTGGAGACTTAGATTTTGACGCAACTATAAAAAAGGTAAATGAATCTTTTGGTAAGTTTGAAAGAAAAGAAGTGACTCATCCAGTATTACCGAAAGAAGAAGCAATAACAAGTCCTATAATAAACGAAGTTTTTGGACCAACAGCAGAATCTATATCTATTGCATTTAGAAGTCCTGGAGTAAATACAAATGAAGAGAAGTTAGTGACTTTATGTGATATGATTTTAGCTAACGGAAATGCTGGTTTAATAGATTTAAACTTAAACCAAAAAAAAGCAGTTCAACGTGCTGGTTGTTCTCCAACATTTTTAAATGATTACGGATATCATTCGTTTAATGGAACTCCTAAAGAAGATCAAACTTTAGATGAAGTTAAAGAATTGTTATTAGGGCAAATAGAAAAATTAAAAGCTGGAGAATTTGACGAATGGATGATTGAAGCTGTTGTAAATGATTTAAAGAAAAGTCAAATGCAACAATACGAGAATGCTACAGCTGTAGCTTCTGCATATTATAACGCATTTATTCATCACGAAAATTGGAAAGAAAAAGTTTCGTTTTTAGATGATTTAAAAAAGATTTCAAAACAGGAATTAGTAGATTTTGCTAATTCATTTTATCAAGACAACTACGTTGTAACGTATAAGCGTCAAGGCGAAGACAAATCTATTGCTAAGGTTGCAAATCCAGGAATTACTCCTGTAAACTTAAATAGGGATAAAGCCTCATTATTTATTGAGAATTTCAATAAAGTGACATCATCAGACTTAAAACCAAAATATATCGATTATAAAACAGCTATAAAGGAATTAAAAACTGAAAGTGGTTTGTCTGTTTCTTATGTAGAAAATGTGAATAATGATCTATTCGATTTAAATATAATTTTTGATATGGGAAGTGATAGCGATAAAAAGCTTGGCCTTGCTGTTGGTTATTTAGAATATATTGGAACAGATAAGTTTTCTGCTGAAGACTTAAAGAAAGAATTCTATAAATTAGGAATAGATTATTCTGTAAGTGCAGGAGCGGAGCAGAGTTATGTGTCATTAAGTGGTTTAAAAGAAAACCTACCTAAAGGATTGGAGTTATTAGAAGATTTATGGTCTAATGCCAAAGCAGATCAAGAAGCTTACGATAAATATATTCAAGCAATTGCTAAAGGGAGACAAAATAATAAAACGAATAAAGGAAGTATTTTACGTTCTGGCTTATTAAATTATGGTAAATATGGTGAAAATTCTCGTTTACGAAATATTATTCCAGTGAGTGAATTGTTGAAAATTAACCCAGAAGAATTAGTAGCTTTAACTAAAGATTTAAAAAACTACAAACACAGAATTTTTTACTATGGAAAAGATGTAAATGCTGCAATTACTGCATTAAACACATATCATAAAGTCGCTTCAGAATTAAAAGATTACCCAGAGGCAGTTACTTATACAGAAAAAGAAACTGGTGGAAATGTATATTTTGTTGATTTTGATATGGTGCAGTCGGAAATGATGTTTTTAGCAAAAGGAGAACCTTTTAAAGCAGAAAATATGGCGGCTTCAAGACTGTTTAATACTTATTTTGGTGGCGGATTATCTTCTATTGTATTCCAAGAAATTAGAGAATCTAAATCTTTGGCATATTCAGCTTGGGCTAATTATTCTACATCTCGTAAAAAAGACGATTCTAATTATGTTATGGCTTATATTGGGACTCAAGCAAATAAAATGCCTCAAGCAGTAGATGCAATGATGGATTTAATGAACAATATGCCAGAAGCTGAAGATCAATTTCAAAACGCTAAAAATTCAGTATTAAAAGAATTAGCAGCTCAACGTATAACTAAATCTAATGTGTTTTGGAATTACGAGAGACTTAAAAAACTAGGCTTAGATAATGATAATCGTGAAGCCATGTATAAAGCCATAGAAAACATGACTATGGAAGATTTAACTAACTTCTTTAAAACAAATGTTAAAGGAGAAGATTACAATGTTATGGTTATAGGAAATAAGAAAGATATTAATTTAGAAGCACTAAAAAAACTTGGTAAAGTACAAGAGATGGAAGTAGATTTCTTATTTAATTATGAAAAGCCTACTGAAGTTAAATTATAATCTTCAATTCTCTTTCTTTAGAATAGGTTTTAACTTTTGTGGAATCTGTAAGTAAAAAGGAAAGTTGAATTGTTAATCAAAATCCCTACAATTATAAAATTGTAGGGATTTTTAATTTTAAAAGTCGCGGTAATTAGTATATTTGATTTAATTAATAAATACGCAAACTAATCATTTAAAATATGAAACTTTTAGAAGGTAAAACAGCCATAATTACAGGAGCAAGTAGAGGAATAGGTAGAGGTATTGCAGAGGTTTTTGCAAAACAAGGTGCTAACGTAGCATTTACTTATAGTTCTTCTGTAGATGCAGCAAACGAATTAGAAAAAGAATTAATTGCTTTAGGTGTAAAAGCTAAAGGTTATAAAAGTAATGCAGCAAGTTTTACAGAGTCTCAAGAATTAGCAGATGCTGTAAAAGAAGAGTTTGGTAGTATAGATGTCTTAATTAATAATGCAGGAATTACAAAAGATAACTTGTTAATGCGTATTTCTGAAGAAGATTTTGATAAAGTAATAGAAGTTAACCTAAAATCTGTTTTTAATATGACTAAAGCAGTACAACGCACAATGCTTAAGCAGCGTAAAGGTTCTATTGTTAATATGAGTTCTGTTGTTGGTGTTAAAGGTAATGCAGGTCAAACTAACTATGCAGCAAGTAAAGCTGGTATTATTGGTTTTTCTAAATCTGTAGCTTTAGAGCTAGGATCAAGAAATATTAGAAGTAACGTGATTGCTCCAGGTTTTATTGAAACTGAAATGACTGGTAAATTAGACGAAAAAACAGTACAAGGCTGGAGAGATTCTATTCCATTAAAACGTGGTGGTTCTCCAGAAGATGTAGCAAATGTATGTGTCTTTTTAGCAAGTGACATGTCTGCATACGTTACGGGACAAACTATTAATGTTGATGGTGGAATGTTAACATAGTTCTAAGTTTTAGAATACGCTTTATACATAAAGTGCTAATCTTAAGAGCTATACTAATTAAATGAATACACAAACCTATTTTTACATAATACTAGCTGGAATAGCATCACTTTTAGTGGCATTATTTCTCTATAAATACAAATCAAAAAGCGCATTGAAAAAAAATGCGCTTTTTGCATTTTTAAGATTTTTATCTGTATTCTTAATTCTAATACTATTAATAAATCCAAAAATAACTAATACGTCTTATTATAACGAAAAGCCAAATTTAGTTGTAGTTACAGATAATTCTAACTCAATAAAGCAGTTAAAAGAAGAAGAGAATGTAAAAGTATTTTTAAATAGTATAGAAAAAAACAAAGAGCTTTCAGAACGTTTTAATATTCTTAATTATACGTTTTCAGACGAATTAGGTACAGATTCATTAAATTTCAAAAACAAGCAAACTAACATAAGTAAGGCTTTGTTAGAATTAAAATCTATTTACAAAGAAACTGTTAGTCCAACAATCTTAATTACAGACGGAAATCAAACCTATGGTTCGGATTATACGTTTGCTGCACAGCAATATCAACAACCAATTTACCCAATTGTTGTTGGAGACTCTTTAAAAACATCAGATTTAAAAATTTCAAACTTAAATGTTAATAAATACGCATATTTAAAAAACAAGTTTCCGGTAGAAGTTATTTTGGTTTATAATGGTGATAATACAATTACTAAAAACTTTAGCATTACATCTAATGGAAAAGCTGTGTTTTCTAAAGCTATTAATTTCACAAAGGATAATAACTCACAGATATTACGTTTTGAATTACCAACAAATAAAGTTGGAGTTCAAACATATTCTGCAAGTTTAGGTACTCTAGAAAATGAAAAAAACAAACAGAATAATTATAAGAAATTCGCAATAGAAGTTATAGACAAATCTACAAATGTTGCTATTGTAAGTACCTTATTACATCCAGATTTAGGAGCTTTAAAAAAGAGTATTGAGACCAATAAACAACGAAAGGTTTCGATTTTAAAACCAAAAAAATTTTTAAATCAAAAAAATGATTTTCAAATGGTTATGTTGTATCAGCCAAATAATCAGTTTAAATCTATATTGAGCTATTTAACTAAAGAAAATATAAATTATTTAGCTGTTTTAGGAACGCAAACTAATTTTGACTTCTTAAATAAAGAAACAGATTTATTTAGTGTAGAAGCAACGAGTCAGACCGAAAATTATCAACCCATTTTTAACTCTAATTATAATGCATTTATTACACCAGAATTAGATTTCAATTCTTTTCCACCATTAAAAAGTATTTTTGGAGAATTAAAAATTAATAGTGAGTTCCAAACTTTGTTAGAGCAATCTGTAAATGGAATATCAACGAATCAACCGTTATTAGCAACTTTAGAGAAAGGCACATCGCGCTACGGGATTTTATTTGGTGAAAACATTTGGAAATGGCGCGCACAAAGTTATGTTAATCAGCAAACGTTTACAGTTTTTGACGATTTTACTGGAAAATTAGTACAGTTTTTAGCCTCTAAAAAGAGAAAACAACGTATAACATTAGATTATCAAACGTTTTACGATGGTAACGCAAATGCAGTTTTAAGATCTCAAGTATTCAATAAAAACTATGAGTTTGATGCTAGTCAAAGTGTAAACATCATTTTAAAAGATGAAATAAATAATAATACTATCAATTTACCGTTGATTTTATCAAATAACAGTTATCAAGTAGATTTAAGTCAGTTAAAACCTTCAAAATATAGTTTTACTGTATCAACAAATAGTAACTTAGCAAAATCTGGTAGTTTTGAAATCCTAGATTTTAATATTGAAGCACAATTTGCCAATGCAGATGTAACAAAACTACATCAATTATCGACAAATAGTAATGGAGTGCTTGGCTTAATAGATAATTACCAAGTTGTTTTAGATAACTTATTAAATGATAAACGTTATTTACCAATACAAAAAAGTACAACAAAAACTGAAGCATTAATTAATTGCTATTATTTATTGTTTTTAATAGTATTGATAATTGTAATAGAATGGTATTTAAGAAAATATAAAGGATTAATTTAAATAAATATAAAATAAAAAAAGAATGGAAAAGTTACCAAAAATAGGAATACCAGTAATTGCAGGAATTGTTTTTTTAATAATTTTAGTTACAAAATCGGCTGTAACCATTGGACCAGGAGAAGGAGGCGTTATTTTTGAGCGTTTTGGCGGAGGTATAGATACAAGTCAAACATATGGAGAAGGTTTTCATGTTGTTGCGCCTTGGAACCATATGATTATCAAAAAAGTACGTCAGCAATCTATTTCTGATAACATGAATGTATTATCTGTAAATGGATTAGATATTACAGTTAGTGGTACAATTTGGTTTGAACCAGAATTTAGTAACTTAGGTAAATTAATTCAAACAAAAGGAGAAGACTATGTTAATGAATTATTAAGTCCAGCAATAAATGCAGCTGCTAAATCTGTAGTTGGTCGTTATACACCAGAACAATTATATTCTAGTAAGCGAGATATTATTGAACTTGAAATTTTAGAAGAAGTAAGGTCTGAGTTAAAAGGACAATTTGTAAATGTAAAACGTGTTTTAGTAGAAAATGTAAAACTACCAACAACAATTAAAGATGCTATTGAGCGTAAACTAAAACAAGAACAAGAATCTTTAGAATATGAATTTAGGTTAGTAACAGCTGCTAAAGAAGCAGAGAAAGTTAGAATTGAAGCTCAAGGTAAGGCAGATGCAAATAAAATTTTAAGTGCATCTTTAAATGATAAAATTTTGCAAGACAAAGGAATAGAAGCTACCTTAAAATTATCTGAATCACCTAATTCTAAAGTCATTGTTATTGGGTCTGGAGATTCTGGATTACCAATTATTTTAGGTAATCAATAACAACTAAATAATGTTAAACCGAATAAATATTCAAAAAAAGAAACTTATTTGTTTGTAGTTTCAATATTTTTGTTCAATTTTGCAATATTAAAAAATAACAATGTTTAAAAATAACTTACATCATCATCATTTTATATCTGGCAATCAAGCGAGCTAAAAATGTATTGAAGTAATTTAAAATATATTAAACCCGTTTGAGAAATCGAACGGGTTTTTTGTTTTCATTCGTTTTCTCAAGCATAATCAAAAATTAAAATGAAAAAACTTAGAATTGCTGTACAAAAATCTGGTAGACTAAATGAAGACTCAATGAGACTCCTTAAAAATATTGGAATTTCTATAGAAAATGGTAAAGATCAATTAAAGGCATCTGCTCGTAATTTTCCATTAGAAGTGTTTTATTTACGTAATGGAGATATTCCTCAATACTTGCGAGATGGCGTTATAGACGCAGCTATTATTGGAGAAAACGTGTTGATAGAAAAAGGAAATGACTTAACAATTGTAGAGCGCTTAGGTTTTTCTAAATGTAAAGTATCTATAGCTGTACCTAAGAATACAAGTTATTCCAATATTAAAGAGTTAGATGGTAAACGTATTGCAACGTCTTATCCAAACACAGTAAATCAATTTTTAGAAAAAAATGGCGTAAAAGCTAATATCCATATCATTAATGGTTCTGTAGAAATTGCACCAAATATTGGTTTGGCAGATGCCATTGTAGATATTGTATCTAGTGGAAGTACATTGTTTAAAAATAACTTAAAAGAAGTGGAAGTGTTATTAACATCGGAAGCTGTTTTAGCATCATCACCAAATTTAGACACTGAAACTAAATCAATTCTTGATAAAATAAAATTTAGAATTCAAGCGGTTTTAAAAGGATCTAACAATAAATATGTATTATTAAACGCACCAAACGATAAGCTAGATGCTATAATGAATATTTTACCAGGAATGAAAAGCCCAACTGTTTTACCTTTAGCAGAAAAAGGTTGGAGTTCTATTCATTCTGTAATTAATAAAAATGATTTTTGGGACGTTATAGACCAATTAAAGGAAACTGGAGCAGAAGGAATTTTAGTTTGTCCAATTGAAAATATGGTACTGTAATGAATACAATTATAAACCCAAATAAATCTTCATGGACTCAATTATTAGAAAGACCAACACAAACCGTTGATGATATAGAATCTACTGTTCTTCAGGTTTTTGATGATGTATCTCGAAATGGCGATAAAGCTATTTCTAAATATACAGAGAAGTTTGATAGTTGTAAATTAGATTCAGCTGTCGTAACTCCTGAAGAAGTTGAACAAGCTTCATCGTTGGTTTCACCCGAATTAAAAGAAGCTATTCAGCAATCAAAGTCAAACATATATGCTTTTCACAAGGCACAAAAAACAGAAAAAGTTCAAGTTGAAACTGTAAAAGGTGTTAAGTGTTGGCAAGAAAAACGTCCTATTGAAAAAGTAGGTTTATATATTCCAGGCGGAACTGCACCATTGTTTTCAACTATTTTAATGTTGGTTGTTCCTGCTCAAATTGCAGGTTGTAAAGAAATTATATTGTGTACGCCACCAAATTCAGAAGGTAAAGTGGCTAACGAAATTTTATATACAGCTAATTTATGTGGTGTAACAAAAATTATTAAGGTTGGTGGTATTCAAGCTATTGCAGGATTAACTTTTGGTACAGAAACAATTCCACAGGTTTACAAAATTTTTGGACCTGGAAATCAATTTGTAACTGTTGCTAAGCAAATCTCTACCAAATATGGTGTAGCTATTGATATGCCTGCTGGGCCAAGTGAATTGTTGATTGTAGCAGACGATACAGCAAACCCAGCTTATGTAGCATCGGACTTATTAAGTCAAGCAGAACACGGAACAGATAGCCAGGTTATTTTGGTTTCTACATCTAAATGTTTAATAGAAAAAGTCTCTAAAGAAGTAGGAACTCAGTTAGCAGTAATACCAAGAAAAGACATAGCCACACAAGCCATAGCTAATTCTAAATTGATTTACGTTGAAAACGATGAAATTGCTTTAGAAATGATTAACGAATATGGACCAGAACATTTTATTGTTTGTGTAAAAAACGAAGATTTATACGTCAATAGAATAGTAAATGCAGGTTCAGTTTTTATTGGTAATTATACACCAGAAAGCGCAGGAGATTATGCTTCAGGAACTAATCACACCTTACCAACAAACGGATTTAGTAAAGCGTATTCTGGAGTTAACTTAGATAGTTTTACAAAGGCTATTACGTTTCAGAAAATAACAAAAGAAGGAATTTTAAGTATTGGAAAAACTATTGAATTAATGGCAGAAGCCGAAGGTTTACAAGCCCACAAAAACTCGGTAACGCTAAGATTAAAGGATTTAGAAGCTTAAAATTATGAACAGAAATTTCAACATAAACAACCTCGTAAGAGAAAACATAAAAGCTTTAAGGCCATATTCTTCTGCAAGAGATGAGTTTAAAGGTGCAGCAGACGTTTTTTTAGATGCAAATGAAAATCCTTTTGGAACTCTTAATAGATATCCAGATCCACAACAAAAAGAAATAAAAGAGAAATTAGCTGTAATAAAGAATGTAGATACTAACCAGATTTTTGTTGGTAATGGAAGTGATGAAGTTATAGATTTAGCTTTTCGTATTTTTTGTGAACCAGGAAAAGATAAAGTATTAACCTTTTCACCTACATACGGAATGTACGATGTGTCTGCAAATATTAATAATATCGAGGTTATCAAACAACCATTGATTAATGATTTCCAAATCAGTCTAAATCAATTACAACCGTATTTAGATGTAGAGGAATTAAAAATCATTTTCATTTGTTCACCTAACAATCCAACAGGTAATTGCATTAATTCGGAAGATATTGAATATGTTTTAGAAAACTTCAACGGAATTGTAATTGTAGACGAAGCATATATAGATTTTAGTTCAAAAGCATCCTTTATTAAAAATATCAATAAATACAATAATTTAATTGTAAGCCAGACCTTTAGTAAGGCTTGGGGATTAGCAGGTGTTAGAGTTGGTGCTGCTTATGCAAACAAAGAGGTTATTCAATTGTATAATCGTGTAAAACCACCATATAACGTCAGTACTCTAAATCAAGAGGCGGTTTTAAACAGTTTAGTAAATTTAGACGACGTAAATAAGAATATAGACATCATTCTTTCAGAAAGAACCAAGTTAGAAGAAGCACTAAGTAAGCTTTCTATAGTAAAAAAGATTTATCCTACAGACGCAAATTTTTTATTGGTTGAAGTCGACAATGCAGATAAAACTTATCAATATTTAATTGATAAAAAAGTAATTGTTAGAAATAGACATACACATGTAGAAAATTGTATTCGTATAACAATTGGTACTAATAAAGAGAACAAAAAATTAATTGAAGCGTTAAAAAAAATATAGTCTTTCACTTTTGGCTATTAGCTATTTGCTAACAGCCAAAAGCTAAAAGTAAAAAGCTACATTATGAAAAAAGTATTATTTATAGATAGAGACGGAACTTTAGTTTTAGAACCGCCAGTAGATTATCAATTAGATAGTTTAGAAAAATTAGAGTATTACCCTAAGGTATTTCAATATATGGCTAAAATAGCTTCAGAATTGGATTACGAATTGGTTATGGTTACCAATCAAGATGGTCTAGGAACAGATTCTTTTCCAGAAGATACGTTTTGGCCAGCTCAGAATAAAGTAATGACAGCTTTCGAAAAAGAAGGTGTTGTTTTTACAGATGTTTTTATAGATAAAACTTTTCCTCACGAAAATGCTGAAACACGTAAGCCAAGAACAGGTTTGTTAACACAGTATTTTGATAAAGAGAAATACGATTTAGATAACTCTTTTGTATTAGGAGACAGAATTACCGATATGGAATTGGCTAAAAACTTAGGAGCAAAAGGCATCTTTTTGTCTGAAGATCCAGAATTAGGTGCAGAAGAAATAGAAACCTCTAAACAAGCTATTTTAGATTGTGTAGCGTTAACAAGTACAGATTGGAAAGCTATTTACGAGTTTTTAAAATTAGAATATAGAGTTTCTGAAATTACCCGTAATACTAACGAAACACAGATTTATATCAAATTAAACTTAGATGGTTCTGGTAAAAATGATATTGATACAGGTTTACATTTCTTTGATCATATGTTAGATCAAATTGGTCGTCACGGCGCAATGGATTTAACTATTAAAGTTAAAGGCGATTTAGAAGTAGACGAGCATCATACTGTAGAAGATACTATGATTGCCCTAGGGGAATTATTCAACAAAGCCTTAGGAAATAAATTAGGAATTGAGCGTTATGGTTTCTGTTTACCAATGGACGATTGCTTAGCACAAGTAGCTGTAGATTTTGGTGGTAGAAACTGGTTAGAATGGGATGCGAAATTTAATCGTGAAAAAATAGGCGATATGCCAACTGAAATGTTTTTTCACTTATTTAAGTCGTTCACGGATGGTGCAAAATGTAATTTAAACATTAAAGCTGAAGGAAATAACGAACATCACAAAATTGAAGGCATTTTTAAAGCATTTGCAAAAGCTATGAAAATGGCTGTAAAGCGTGATGCTAACAAAATGTTTTTGCCAAGTACAAAAGGAATGTTATAATTAGCTATTTGCTAAAAAATTTGCATTTGTCATTTTGCGCAACGACGCAGAATCTAAAATTTAGAAATTAAATGAAATTAGTTATAATAAATTACGGTGCAGGAAACATTAAAAGTATTCAATTTGCTTTTAAAAGACTTGGTGTAGATGCTATTTTATCTAACAATCCAGAGGAGATTAAATCTGCCGATAAAATTATTTTCCCTGGTGTTGGTGAAGCAAATTCTGCTATGGAAATGCTTAAAGCTTCTGGCTTAGATATTCTAATTCCAACGTTAAAACAACCTGTTTTAGGAATTTGTTTAGGAATGCAGTTAATGTGTAAATCATCAGAAGAAGGAAATACTAAAGGTTTAGGTATTTTTAATGTTGATGTAAAACGATTTTCTAATGCTGTAAAAGCACCACAAATGGGTTGGAATACAATTTCAGAATTAAAATCGCCTCTATTTAATAATATTAAAGAAGAAGCCTTTATGTATTTAGTACATAGTTTTTATGCTGAAGAATGTAAAGAACAAATTGCAACGACTAATTATGAATTTAATTATGCATCAGCTTTGCAAAATGATAATTTTTATGGTGTGCAATTTCATCCAGAAAAGAGTAGTGTAGTAGGAGAGCAAATTTTGAAGAATTTTTTAGAATTATAAATTATGAGAATAATCCCAGCAATAGATATTATAG